>CAZJKM010000120.1:0-7271 GCA_964546645.1 uncultured Sphingobacteriaceae bacterium | reverse complement strand
GCCCAGCCCAGCACCGTTTCGTAAATCTGTCCCAGGTTCATCCGGGAAGGTACGCCCAGCGGGTTCAATACAATATCCACCGGTGTTCCGTCTTCCAGGAACGGCATATCTTCATCGCGTACAATACGTGCTACAATACCTTTATTCCCGTGACGGCCCGCCATTTTGTCACCCACTTTCAGCTTCCGCTTTTTGGCTACATATACTTTAGCCATCTGTACAATACCTGACGGCAGTTCATCACCTACGCTGATAGCAAACTTCTCACGCTTATATGCGCCAAGTTCCTCGTTCAGCTTGATGTTATAAAAATGAAGCGCCTGTTTTACCAGTTCATTCTTATCATCGTCAGTGGTCCATTTCGTTGGGTTGATATTCGCATAATCGAGGTCCGTCAGCATCTTCTGGGTAAACTTAGCCCCCTTTGGTACCAACAGCTCTTTATATACATTGTATACCCCTTGCGACGTTTTTCCGTTAACGACGGTAAACAATTTATCTACCAAGCGGTCTTTCAGTGCTTTCAATGCCCTATTGTGCTCAGCATCCAGCTTTTCTAATGCCGCCTTTTCCTCTTTTTTCTCCACTTTCTTGGCTCTGGAGAAAAGTTTGGTATCGATCACTACACCCTGAATGGAAGGAGGGGTTTTCAACGAGGCATCTTTCACGTCTCCGGCCTTATCACCAAAGATAGCGCGCAGCAGTTTCTCTTCAGGCGATGGATCGGATTCCCCTTTCGGCGTAATTTTACCGATCAGGATATCACCTTCATGTACTTCCGCTCCCACCCGGATGATACCATTTTCATCCAGATCTTTGGTCGCCTCTTCTGACACATTCGGAATATCAGCCGTCAATTCTTCCTCACCACGCTTGGTATCACGTACTTCAAGCTCAAACTCCTCAATATGCAGTGATGTGAAGATATCCTGGCTCACTACACGTTCAGAAATCACAATAGCATCCTCAAAGTTATAACCCTGCCAGGGCATAAAGGCCACTTTAAGATTACGACCCAGTGCCAGCTCTCCGTTTTCCGTGGCATAGCCTTCACAAAGCACCTGTCCTTTTTCCACCCGCTGGCCTTTCTTCACAATCGGCTTCAGGTTAATACAGGTACTCTGATTTGTTTTCTTGAATTTGATCAGGCGATACGTTTTGATATCGTCGTCAAATGATACCAATTGTTCATCCGCACTTCTTTCGTAACGAATCTTGATCTCATTGGCATCCACATATTCCACCACACCATCAGCTTCCGCATTAATCAATGTCCGGGAATCCCGTGCTACACGCGCTTCCAGTCCGGTTCCCACAATGGGGGCTTCCGGCCGGAGCAACGGCACCGCCTGGCGCTGCATGTTCGACCCCATCAACGCACGGTTGGCATCATCGTGTTCCAGGAACGGAATCAGTGAAGCGGCAATAGACGTGATCTGGTTAGGTGCCACATCCATCAGATCAAGGCGCTCCGGTTCGATAACCGGGAAATCCCCTTCAAACCGCGCTTTCACTTTCGGTGTTACAAAGTTTCCGTTCTCATCATATTCCGCATTGGCCTGTGCGATGGTCTTACCATCCTCGTCCTCCGCAGATAAATAAATCACCGGTTCCTCCACAACTACCCGTCCTTCACTTACTTTACGGTATGGTGTTTCGATAAAGCCCAGGTTATTGATTTTCGCATGTACACACAGCGAGGAGATCAGACCGATATTAGGGCCTTCCGGGGTTTCGATGGTACATAGACGACCATAGTGGGTATAGTGTACGTCGCGCACCTCAAATCCGGCACGCTCACGGGAAAGGCCACCCGGCCCCAGTGCTGAAAGACGACGCTTGTGCGTGATCTCTGCTAACGGGTTTGCCTGGTCCATGAACTGTGAAAGCTGGTTGGTACCGAAAAAGGAATTGATGACAGACGATAATGTACGGGCGTTGATCAGATCAGTCGGTGTAAACACCTCATTATCCCGGATGTTCATCCGCTCACGGATCGTACGCGCCATACGGGACAAGCCCACACCGAACTGCGCATACAATTGTTCACCTACGGTACGTACCCGCCGGTTCGACAAGTGGTCAATGTCATCCACTTCTGCCTTTGAGTTGATCAGGTTGATCAGGTATTTTACGATCGCAATGATGTCCTGTTTCGTCAGTACCCGGATCTCATCCGCTGTATCCAACTGGAGCTTGCGGTTAATCCGATAACGGCCGACATCACCCAGATCATAGCGTTTATCAGAGAAAAACAGCCGTTCAATAATACCGCGCGCTGTCTCTTCATCCGGCGGTTCGGCATTCCGCAATTGCCTGTATATATGTTCTACCGCTTCTTTCTCCGAGTTGGAGGTATCTTTCTGAAGCGTATTGTAAATAATCGAATAATCTGCGTTATTAGCCGTGTCTTCCTTGGTCAGAATAATGGACTTGACACCCGCATCAATGATCATATCAATATGGTCATCTTCCAGCACGGTTTCACGTTCCAGGATAATTTCATTCCGGTCGATGGATACCACTTCTCCTGTGTCTTCATCCACGAAATCCTCTACCCATTTCTTCAGCACCCGTGCGGCCAGTTTACGGCCCACATATTTTTTCAGGCCTGATTTGCTGACCTTCACCTCATCAGCCAATTCAAATAACTCCAGAATGTCTTTATCTGAATCGTAGCCAATAGCCCGCAACAAGGTAGTCAGCGGAAATTTTTTCTTCCGGTCGATGTACGCATACATCACGTTATTCACGTCTGTGGCAAACTCAATCCAGGACCCCTTGAACGGGATAACGCGTGCAGAGTACAATTTTGTACCATTCGTGTGCCGGCTCTGGCCGAAAAACACACCTGGGGAACGGTGTAACTGCGAAACAATCACCCGCTCGGCCCCATTGATGACAAAGGTACCTTTCGGTGTCATATAGGGAATGGTCCCCAGATAAACATCCTGCACAATGGTTTCGAAATCTTCGTGCTCTTCATCGTTGCAGGATAAACGTAACTTGGCTTTCAGCGGAACACTGTAAGTAAGCCCGCGCTCAATACATTCCTGTATATCATAGCGTGGCGGATCAATAAAATAATCCAGAAATTCAAGAACGAAGATGTTCCTTGAATCAGAAATCGGGAAATTTTCAGAAAATACCTTAAACAACCCTTCCTGGTGGCGGTTGTCAGAAGTTGTTTCCAGCTGGAAAAACTCCCTGAAAGACTGAAGTTGTACATCCAGAAAATCGGGATAATCGATCACCCTCTTACTGGTTGCAAAATTGACTCTTTCGGTACGAATATTTTTGTTTGCCAAGGGAATAAGAATTTAGTTTAATTAAACTGCGCAACTGTTTGCTTACCGGCGTCGCCGGACATCATGTACAGTAAAACATGTTTGGGGAAAATATGCATAAATGACAATAGACTCCGGCAAAAATAATGCCGGAGTCTAAGTCATTAACACCTATCAATGAGATACTTATTTAATCTCAACAACAGCTCCTGCTTCTTCAAGTTGTTTTTTCAGTGCTTCAGCCTCATCTTTGGCCACACCTGCTTTCAGTTCCTTGGGTGCTCCGTCAACCAGATCTTTGGCTTCTTTCAGACCTAATCCGGTCAGGTCTTTTACCAGTTTTACAACTGCCAGTTTCTGACCACCAGCTTCTTTAAGGATTACGTCAAACGCTGTTTTTTCTTCAGCAGCAGCCGGAGCATCACCGCCAGCCGCAGGGCCGGCAATAGCAACTGCAGCAGCAGCAGGCTCGATACCATACTCATCTTTCAGGATTTGAGCTAACTCGTTAACTTCTTTTACTGTTAAGTTTACCAACTGCTCAGCAAACGCTTTTAAATCTGCCATTTTATGTTTACTTTAAATTAATTGTACGTTTAAATTTTTAATAATTCCATGCGGACTTCAGGCGTCCGCTAGCCTCTTTCCTGTAATGTTTTAACGATTCCTGCCAGTTTATTACCACCTGACTGAAGGCCTGAAATAACATTCTTCGCAGGAGATTGCAGCAAGCCGATAATGTCACCGATAAGCTCATTTCTGGATTTCAGTGCTACCAACGCATCCAGCTGATTGTCACCGACGAAAACTGCCGTATCAATATAAGCCCCTTTTAGTACGGGCTTATCACCGCTTTTTCTCAGTTCTTTAATCAGCTTCGCCGGGGCATTTCCGGTTTCGGAGAACAATAAGGTGGAAGCACCTTTCAGTACGCCCAATAATTCTGCCGAATCAACACCAGCCGTTTCCAGTGCTTTCCGGATCAGGGTGTTCTTTGCAACCTGTATACGGATACCACCATCAAAACATTTACGACGAATCGCATTGATCTTTGCTACTGTTAAATCAGCTGTATCAGCAATATAGAAATTACCATACGATTGGATCTGATCGGCCAGTTCCTGAACAATTGCTTGTTTTTCCTCTTTTTTCATGATTAGATCCCCGCTACTGATTTAGTTTCCACCTGAACACCCGGACTCATCGTGGACGAGATATGGATACTCCTGAAATAGGTTCCTTTCGCTGCAGAAGGTTTCAGCTTGGAAATGGTTTGGATCACTTCCAACGCATTTTCATAAATTTTGTCTGCAGGGAAGGACACTTTACCGATTGACGCGTGAATAATACCGGTCTTATCAACTTTGAAATCGATCTTACCGCCTTTCACATCAGTCACAGCCTTACCTACATCGGTCGTTACCGTTCCGGATTTAGGATTTGGCATCAGGTTTCGCGGACCGAGGATACGGCCAAGCTTACCTACTTTTGCCATTACGCTGGGCATGGTAATAATGATATCCACATCGGTCCAGCCTCCTTCAATCTTACTGATATACTCATCCAGACCGACATGATCTGCACCAGCAGCCTTCGCCTCTTCCTCTTTATCCGGGGTGCACAGCACCAACACGCGAACGGTTTTTCCGGTACCATGAGGCAATGTTGCAATACCGCGTACCATCTGATTTGCTTTCCGGGGATCTACGCCTAAACGTACATCAATATCCACCGAAGCATCAAATTTGGTAGTCGTGATATCTTTCACAAGAGCCGCAGCATCCTGCAATGAATAGGCTTTACCAGCTTCAATTTTGGATCGTGCCGCTTTTTGATTTTTTGTTAATCTAGCCACTTTCTTAAACTGATTTCTGTTATTTAATTTTTCCAGGGAGCATCTCCGTTCACGGTGATACCCATACTGCGTGCTGTTCCGGCAACCATTTTCATGGCGCTTTCTACTGTAAATGCATTCAGGTCGACCAATTTATCTTTTGCGATGGTTTCCACCTGTTCCCAGGTTACCTTCCCAACCTTCTTCCGGTTAGGCTCACCGGAACCACCTTTCAGCCCCGATACCTCTAACAACTGAATGGCTACAGGAGGGGTTTTAATGATGAAATCGAACGACTTATCAGCATAGACAGTAATCACAACAGGCAATACTTTCCCTGCCTTATCCTGGGTACGGGCATTAAATTGCTTACAAAACTCCATGATATTCACCCCTTTTGCACCCAAGGCGGGTCCAACAGGAGGTGACGGATTTGCAGCGCCGCCTTTCACCTGTAATTTTACTAACGCACTGACTTCTTTTGCCATTTCTACGATGTTAATTTTAAATTACTAAATGTTTGTTAGTAAGTTGGAAGCTGTAACGTAACATTTATTCTCATGGTGTCCGCTGTCATAAAACAACAAACACTCCCTAAAGGGAGTGCAAAGGTATGAAAAAAATTTAACAGTCTGAAAGAAAAATTAAAAAAGCAGCGATAGCTGCCTTATCATTCTTTCTCCACCTGCATATAGTTCAGCTCCAGAGGCGTCTTCCGGCCAAAAACCTTTACCATTACTTTCAGTTTCTTCTTCTCTTCGTTCACTTCCTCTATCTCTCCTGTGAAACCATTGAATGGGCCATCTGTCACCTTTACATTCTCTCCCACGTAATACGGAACGTTCATCATCTCTCCCTGCTCGGCCATTTCATCTACCTTGCCCAGGATCCGGTTAACTTCAGCAGGCCGGAGGGGAATGGCATTACCATTTTTATCTCCCAAAAAGCCGATCACACTGTTGATATTCTTGATGATATGCTCCAATTCACCGTCAAGAGCTGCTTCCAGCAACACATAGCCGGGATAAAAGTTCCTTTCTTTGGCAATCTTTTTCCCGTCACGCATCTGGTAGTATTTTTCCATCGGGATGAGCACCTGAGGTACCAGTTCGGAAATACCCAGCCTGTTTACTTCAGACTCAATGTATTGCTTTACTTTTTTCTCCTTACCGCTCACGGCACGTACTACATACCATCTTAACTGCTGATCTGCCATGAATCTCTCTTACTACTTATTGTTTATTTAACAGATTTGTAAAACAGCTCCAGGACACGGCTTGACGACTCATCCATAGCGAGCACCACCAGCGCAATAATAGCAGATGCAACCAATACCAATACCGCAGAACTCTGCAGGGACGACCATCCCGGCCAGGAAACTTTCTGCGTCATTTCCTTATACGAATCTTTTACAAAATCAAGTAATGCTGCCATACTTCTACCACTCTTTTAATTATTATACAAGGGAGTGTAACCTGTTTTTTGCACGGGCACCAGGATTCGAACCCAGATCAAAGGTTTTGGAGACCTCTATTCTACCATTGAACTATGCCCGTATAAACAATTAGCTAATTGGCGCTAATGGGCCAATTAGCTAATGCCTTTACATTTATATTATTAAGCGGTGATCTCTGTTACCTGACCAGCCCCCACGGTACGTCCGCCTTCACGGATAGCGAAGCGCAAACCTTTTTCCATGGCGATGGCATTGATCAGTTTCACATTGATGGTTACGTTATCGCCTGGCATCACCATTTCCACACCTTCCGGTAACGAAATTTCACCTGTTACGTCCGTGGTACGGAAATAGAACTGAGGACGGTATTTGTTGAAGAACGGTGTATGACGGCCTCCTTCTGCTTTTGACAGTACGTAAACCTCTGCTTTAAAGTCAGTGTGAGGCGTTACAGTGCCTGGCTTACAGATAACCATACCACGACGGATATCGGTTTTCTCAATGCCACGCAATAATAAACCGACATTGTCACCGGCTTCACCGTAATCCAGGATCTTGCGGAACATCTCCACACCTGTAACTACAGATTTTAAGTTTTCAGCTCCCATACCTAATATTTCTACCTGGTCTCCGGAGTTAATCACACCACGCTCAATACGACCGGTAGCTACTGTACCACGACCCGTGATCGAGA
>CAZJKM010000119.1:0-7694 GCA_964546645.1 uncultured Sphingobacteriaceae bacterium | reverse complement strand
ATATCTATCTCCTCCTCTTCCTCAAACGTATCCACATAGCGAGGAATGTTTAGGTTATAATCATTCTTGGCTATTTCCTGTAAAGTAGCCAGATGGCTGTATTTTTCGATGGTCGTTCTGTTGCGATAGGTGTTCACAATTTTATTGATGTGTTCGTCTCGCAGCATATTTTGGTTTTTCACCTTTTCAAATTCCCTGCTAGCATCGATAAATAGAATATCATCGGGAGTTTCACGACATTTTTTGAAAACCAGAATACAGGTAGGGATACTCGTGCCATAGAAAATATTAGCTGGTAAACCAATCACAGCATCCAAATAATTTTTCTGCTCAATCAAATACCTGCGGATATGCTGTTCTGCCGCTCCCCGGAATAAAACGCCATGCGGCAGCACGATTGCCATGGTCCCGTTCTCTGCTAAATGGTAAATCATGTGTTGTACGAATGCAAAATCCGCCTTACTTGCCGGAGCTAACTTACCGTATTGACTGAAACGATCATCATTCAGGAATAATGGATTAGCACTCCATTTAGCCGAAAATGGTGGATTTGCCACAATGGCTTCAAATGGCACATCATTCAAATGTTGCGGGTGCTCCAGGGTATCCTCTTGCTTGATGTCGAATTTTAGGTAGTGTACTCCGTGGAGTATCATATTCATTCGGGCAAGATTATATGTCGTGCGGTTCATCTCCTGGCCGTAAAAATTATTGACATCTTTTACCTCCCGGGCAACGCGTAGCAATAACGAACCCGAACCACATGTTGGGTCATATACCGATTTTAGCCTGTTCTTGCCAATGGTGACAATCTTAGCCAGAATCTTCGAAACCTCCTGAGGGGTATAAAATTCTCCCGCCTTTTTACCGGCACCGCTTGCAAACTGACCGATCAGGTATTCGTAAGCATCACCCAGTATATCCAATTCAGTATGCTCTAACCTAAAATCAATTTCATCTAAATGCACCAGTACTTTAGCGATAATAGCATTTCGGGCTTCGGCGGTCTTGCCTAATTTTGTGCTGTTGAGGTCCATATCTTCAAACAGGTTGTCAAAGTCTTCCTCACTCTGAGTTCCCATCGTACTCAACTGAATATTGGTTAAGATTTTTTGTAAATCCTCCAGTATAAAGGTATTGGTATCACTATTCCCCCGTTTAGCTATTTCACTAAACAATTCGGAAGGTTTCAGGAAGTATCCCAATGTTTCCAATGCTTCCTCTCTGATAGCTTCAATATATTCTTGCCCTTCGGGCGTATGCTCTTGTATATCCCTGAATTGAATATGGTCTTGTTGTAAAATGGAATTGGCGTAAATCTCCATTTTTTCAGCTAAATACTTGTAGAAGATAAATCCCAGGATATAATCACGGAATTCATCGGCGTTCATTTTCCCTCGCAGTGTATTAGCAATGTTCCAGAGTTGCTGCTCCAGTTGTTTTTTCTGATCTTCTGACATTTGAATTAGTGATTATTTGATTAGGGATTTTTAATCCTTAAGAAGGCACTAAAATAGTAAAGTTTAGCGGCTATCACCATGCTTGCCACAAAATAATAGACGTTCAGGTGTTGAAATTGGATCAACAATTACTACAGCACATAGGAATAATTTGGTATTTCAAAGGAACAGCTTGTTATCACTCAACAGAGAAGTATATATTGGTAAAAGGATAGCGAAACCCTATTAAATATTGATGCTCTGAACATCAATTACCAGTATACAAACACCGTTAAACCACGTTGTCCGTCCTTTTTTCTGCAACCGCTTTCCGGCCCCTGCGGAACCGGAAGTAGGTTTTAAAAACATTACCGCCGAATAACAATCCGAACCGGATCAGCGCCCATACCGCATCCAGCCGGTTGCGGGGCCGGATGGCGGTGATCGTTCCGATCTGTTTCAGAAAATCACGCGGCAGGATTTTCAGTTGTCCCTCCCCCAGCACCGGGTGCTGGTCATCAGGCCCATCAAACAAGGTAATAAATAATACCGTCGTGTCTTTCCAGACATCAAATCCGGGATTGTTTTCGATCTCTTTATAACCTTTAAAATAATACGTGCGGCCCTCTGTACTGTGCAGCTGCATCGTGTACTTCATTAGCTTCACATCGTTGCGTCCGGGGTCAGAGACAAACAGATTGAACACGCCGTGGCTGATGGTCAGCGGATCAGACGAGAGGGACGGTGCGTTGACTGACCCGGCCATGCCGCCCTCATGGTTTTCGTCCGCTATAAAGCCGGAGATGTCCGGTGCCAGTATCGTCAGCGTGAATTCAAATGGTTGGTCGTCCTGCTCTCCCGCCTTCCTAAAACTCCCCCGCATGGTTTCTGTAAATTGGATACCGGTGGTATCGGTTTTTCCCTGCGGAATGGCGGCAGCCGGGGCATAGGACAGGTGCAGGCCTTCGTTTTCGGCGATCAGGCGGCAGTTCCGCTCAGCCAGTCCGGATATCGTCAGCAACGGATTCGTTCCCAACGTGCGGGGGATAACGGCGCCATCCATCACATACAATCCCGGGTACACATCCGAACCGCTTTTTCCGGCGTACACCTGTCCGCGATGGTTCACAACGCCTGTTTCAGCTGTGTCAGCCATGATGCAGCCACCCAAGGGGTGCACGGTAACCAGATCGTAATTCAGCAGTTTGGTCCAGGCCGGACTTCTCACATAATTGCCCCCGAGGGCGGTGGTGGCATCCTGCAGACGCTGGTTTACTTTCTGAAAGATTTCCTGCTTGCCGACGCCGGGCCATTTGATGTTTATCCGGTTCTCTTTCAGCTCCAGTTCGCCGTTACCATCGTCGTGGGTCATGACCAGGTAAATCTGTGTATTGTTCATGGCACCGCGGAACGGGCCGGTCATAAAGCTTTTCAGTTCCCGCCATTTTTCCCTCAGATAGTCGGCACCGCCACGATCGGTATCCCGTCCGATCACTCGGGACAGCGGAATGAGTGCCGAAGCCAATACGCGGCGGATGGGGTGGGGGACCGTCCCTTCTTCCAGTGTCATTCCTTCTCCCAGATCCGGACGGTGACGCAGGTCGATGGCTCCGGTGATACAGGGCCCTACTTTTCCGGTTACACCTGCTTTTATCCGGTTACCCAATCCGATACCGTTGATTGCCGTGTCGTTGTTATAACCGAAACCCAGCACGTCACCATTGCCTGTGAACCGTTTTCCGAGCATGCCGGACAACTCCAGACCTCTGTCGGCCGATCGTGCCAGTATCTCCGTACTACCCAGCGAGCCGGCACCGAGGATCACATTGTCAGCCGTAATAAATAGCAATGGTGCTTTAAACTTGTCACGTCCGGAACGCGGCAGGTCAAACCATATCAGCCAGCGGTCATCACGGCGTTCCAGGTGGCTGACCGATACTTCGGTAAATATCCGGGCTCCGTGTGCGGCGGCATCGGGCAGGTAATTCATCTGTGTTGTGTTTTTGGCACCGGTGTTGCATCCCGTCACGCAATCGCCGCAGTTATTGCACTTTTTCTGTTCCACCCCGGCATAGTTGGGGCCGTCAGTAAAACGTACATTGATATCCATTAACCGGAAGGGTTCATTCATATGGGCAGCCGACCGCCGCAGGGCCTGCGTTTTATTAAGCAACGGGTAGCCGTCACGACCTTCCGGATAAGGGTTCGGCTGCAGCATCTGCCGGGCACGTTCGATACCTGTTTTCAATGTTTCGGGGTGTTCCCGGATTTCTTCCGGCCACCTTGGATCATCAAACACCCGCTCTTCCGCTTCGATGGATACATTGGCGTTAACCAGCGATGTACCGCCGAGGCCGCATCCCTTGAACACACTGATATCGTCGCCTACCACAAATTCATACAGCCCGTCCTTGGGCCCTACCTGTAGTTTGCCTTTGCTGAGCTGCATTTCCCTGGTGGCTGCCGCCAGTCCGGCCGGAAATTCGCCGGGCAGGAATTCCCGGCCCTTTTCAAGCAAACATACCTGTTTCCCCAGGCGTGCCATACGGGATGCGGCAATGCTTCCGCCATATCCTGACCCGATGACCACTACATCGTAATGGTTTTTGAGTGCTGTGATGGGAGCTGATAGTCTGTTTTTCATGTTCTTAGTCAGTGATGTATAACAATAGGAGCCTCAATAAGCCCGTAATCAATTCCGGTACCCTGAAATACGGGTTTTTCTTCGCCTTTACTGATGTTCGTCCAGTCGGAAACCACTTTCTTCACCCCGATGGGATAAATGGTAACCGTATTTTCCGTGATATGCATACGCAGGAAGTTTTTATAGCCGGAAATGCGCATGGATGAAAAAGCTTCTGTGGGGTGTGCGTTGAAGAGAAGGGTGCTGGCCAACAGGTACAACCCGAAAAGGATGCCACTGACCAGCCCTCCGCCGATGACCATTTGCAATGTAAAAAGGGTTACCTGCCAGCTGTTTTCCAATGGTAACGCCAACAGGTGCAGGTTGATACGCGAGATCACCCAGATCAGTACATAAAAATTGACTACCTGCAACAGGGTGTGCAGCCCGCCGGCTATCCAGTTCAGTTTCCCTTTGCCATAAGTGGTATCCGTAAAAGCGGCAATACCGCCTGCCAGCAACAGGTTAAGCAACACTACAGCGGGGTTATGTGACAAGGCATGCTGTATGATCTGCAGGATGGCACCGATACTGCTGAAAGAGAGCTCATGTTCAGCCAGCATTTCCATAAAGGAATGTCCGGCGGCGCCGTCCCGGTATTTCGTGGTACTTTGCAGGAACCATGACGTGAACAGGTGCAACAGGCCGAACGTAAGGGGTAGCTGCCAGTTGAGAAAGGGGAAAAGCAGGTTGCCGAAAGCCATGACACGCGATGTCTGCTTGTCCGGGTACGTTTTTTTCAGCCGGGCGGTTGCATCTCCGTTAATGGCGATCTCATCGGCCAGAAAGTGGGTAGGATGCATAAAAGCGCCACCACCGCCGGCAGTAATCAGCTGGTGGTATTCCCGGCCATTCCCGTCCGTTGCCGCATAGCGTGAATAATGGTGCATGTCGCCGGTCAGTGTTGCCAGTAGTGTGATCTTCCCGTTTTTAAAGAACCTGCTTTTGAAAAACTCAAGCCGCCGGTAAGTGTGTTCCATGGCCGGCACCCCCTGGTATATCCATCCGGGTTCGGCCGTACAGAGAATAACTTTGCTGCCGGCCGGCATCTCGTTAGCAATGGTTTCAAAATAGCAGAGCTGAGGGTAATCAATATCCGCATTGAGTTGTACATCAATACCCCATATCCAGATGTTGTGCGCCAGCTTCAGCGCAAAGTAGCTTCTTTTTTGCTGGGTATGCCAGTTACCCAGGGAGCGGTTCTGGCAAAATAATTTGATGAAGTTGGTTAGCCCGTCATACCAGTCGTGATTGCCCGGAATGGCAAACAGGTGTGGCCGTTCGGCGTCGGTTTGGTTTTCCTGCCACGGAAACGCAGCGTTGTACGGGCCTTGCAGCCGGTTTTCATAATGTTCTTTTTCCGGTGTCGGATAAACTTCGTCACCACCCATGATCAATATCTTTCCGCGCTGAAGCACCTGCCCCCCGGTCGTCAGTTGCTCCTGTGCCATCAGGCTGGCCATGGTGTACGTAGCGTCAAAGCCATCCCCCAGATCGGAAATGAAATCCACCCATAGGTCGTCCCGCTCCGTATAGTCAAACGGCTCCGCCCGGCTTAATGCAGCCTGTAATTCGCGTTTATCAGCGAAGTTGCCGAAGATAGAGGATACGATGGTTTTGACACCGGTTCGGGCCAGTTGTATCACATCGTACCACCGTACCATCCGTTGGGGCTTAAATTTCATGCCGGTAGAGTTGTTTAATGAGTGTGAATTTTTTTATGATCTTCCATGCCCTGCCATGATGATGCCGCACATTGCTGGAGAAACAGTTACGCAGGCGTTGCCTGATGGGTTGGGACAAACGGCCCTGCAGGAAAGTAGATTCCGTCCCGTCATCCAGTATGCGGTAAATCGTTAGTTTCACCGTCTTGAATTCCAGCCCCAGCAGCCAGTCAGCCACTACCCCGAGTTTGATAACAGCCCGGATACGGTACATCTGTTGTGCATGCATGAACAGGGATGTGGTGCGGATGACGGTCTGCCTGCCCGACCGCCCGAAGGTGGCCTCGTTGGCAAAAGTTGGTATCGGGCGGCCAAACGGGCCGATGGTGATATCGGAAAACAGTTCCAGGCACTTCCCTTTTTCTCCGTTACAGAAATGAAAAGCTGTTGAGTAACAGACGTGGACTGGTTTTTTTGACAGTTTGAGTGATCCGCCATAATGTTGCCGGAAGCTCAGGGTAATGTCCGGCTCTTTCATGGCGGTGCTGCGGATGCCGGGGATAATACCGTCGGGTTGGCGGTTGCGCAGGTAAGCTTTGGTATCGGCGTATCCCTTGTTGATCAGGGTAGCCGTATCAATACGGTCGAAGAACAGGTCCGGGTCCAGCGGTAACGGCAACGCCGGCCTGATCACGTGCAGTACGATGGGGTGGGTTTGTCCGTACGGCGACCGGCCTTCGCTGATCCGTTCATTCACGGCAGCGAGTTGTTCAAACTCCAGCAGCAGACCGCCATTGGCGCTCATTTCAATCATGTGCACGTATTGGTTGAACAGCCCGGGCAGGTACTCCCGGTTATTGCCGATGGCCCACACCAGCCAGATCTCTTCAGCTCCCTGTTTCACTGCCTCCATCAGGTTGGCATCTTTGATCCATACGGCATCCGTATACCAGTCGGCGCCGATACGGACCGCCGGCATGGCCATCGGCAGCGAAACGCCGGCGGCCAGGTGATCTTCCGTGACCTGCTGCCGTGGAATGGATTCCACCGTTTTGTCCGAAAAATTGCATACGTTGAAAGTAGCGGCTATGCCTGTGCCACTCCTGATTTTCTCCGGATCAATCCCGAGCGCCGGGAATACTTTTTTCCGTATACCGCCCAGGCCGGCCATGCCCGTTATACGGGACGGCCTGAAGTAGTTCCAGAACCGGTTGGGTGCCATGAAGTGCACCAGGTTAAGGTTGCGCCAGCGATGGCTCATTTCCTCAGGCGATAACCCGGAGGCCATCATCGCTGCATTGAAGATACCTCCTGAGGTGCCATCCACATGGCTGAAAGACAGCCCTTCCTCTTCCAGGGCTTGCAGCACTCCCGCCTGGTAGGCCAGCCGTACTCCTCCTCCGGCAAGTACCAGTGATCGTTTGGGTGTACTCATGGTTTATCCGGGGTTTTACGGGTGTACAGAAAGATGATGAGGGCACCGACCCCTTCAAACACCAGGAAAAACCAGGTGAGCCAGCTGGGATTCCCTTCATAGAAGAGGGAGACGAGCCTTGCCAGTATGCCCAGTGCCATGATACTGAGAAATAACCGGTTGAATGCTCTTTCGGTAAAAATGGCTTTGGCAAAGAGAAAAGAGAACAGGCCGAATCCCAGTTCAATGGCCCTCAGGAAACGGTATTGGCTCAACATATTGGTACGTGTATAATCAGGGAGGTCCCTGGTATCCAGCTGGAACAGCAGCTGGTGGTCGAGGGGCGCATTCAGGAAAGCCCCCCAGAAGCCGGCAAGGCTGACCAGTCCGATGTACGCGTAGAAGAAAAAATAGCTAAGCGTTTTCATGTTTGCGGAGGTAGTTGAAATAGCTGAACAGCAAGAGGGCTGACAGCAGGTCAAATGCTGCGACGC
>CAZJKM010000118.1:0-7740 GCA_964546645.1 uncultured Sphingobacteriaceae bacterium | reverse complement strand
TATTTTTGTGGCTATAACCACAAAAACAATGATTTTACGCAAGGCTTATATAGAGGCGATTAAACCCTTTATCGACAAACCTCAGATCAAGATCATCACGGGCATCAGGCGTTCGGGCAAATCCACGGTACTGCAATTACTGAAAGAAGAACTGCTGGTAAGAGGAGTCCGGCAGGAACAGGTAATAGCTATCAATTTTGAGAGTTTTGCTTATGCCGGACTTTTGGAGGCCAGCGCTTTGTATCAGCACGTCAAAGACCAGATCAGAACTTCCGGAAAGCACTATTTGCTACTGGATGAGATCCAGGAAGTAGCAAATTGGGAAAAAGTGGTCAATTCGTTCCTGGTTGATTTTGAGGTGGATGTTTATTTGACGGGTTCCAATTCGCACCTGCTGTCTTCCGAACTGGCAACTTATCTGGCTGGCAGGTACGTGGAAGTACCGGTATATACCCTGTCTTATAGAGAGTTTCTGGATTTCAGACGCCATTATTTTCCACAGGAGCAACCGCTGACCGAATTATTTTTGCAGTACCTGCGGAAAGGAGGATTCCCGGTGATCCATACGGCGGACTACCCGGACGAATCAGCCTATAAAGTGGTGTATGACATCTACTCTTCGGTCATTCTGCGGGATACGGTGCAACGTTATAAAATACGGGATGTGGAATTGCTTGAGCGTGTCATCAAATACGCATTTGACAATATCGGCAATACCTTTTCAGGCAAAAATGTCGCCGATTATTTTAAAAGCCAGCAGCGAAAAGTGGATGTCAATACGGTGTACAACTACCTGAACGCTCTTGAGGGTGCTTTTATATTGTATCGGGTGCCCCGATATGACATCAAAGGTAAAGAGATCCTTAAAACACAGGAGAAATTTTATGTAGGCGATATTTCCATCATCTATGCCACGATGGGTATCAGGGACCGGATGATCGCCGGGATATTGGAAAATATGGTGTACCTGGAACTTAAAAGAAGGGGTTACCAGGTCTATGTAGGCAAATCAGATAACACGGAGATAGATTTTGTAGGTGAAAAGCAAGGTAACAGAATCTATGTCCAGGTGGCTTACAAAATGGATAACAAGGAAACAATAGACCGGGAGTTTGGTAATCTTTTATACATAAACGATCAATATCCCAAGTATGTTGTAACAATGGACGAATTCTGGAAAGATTCGATAGCGGGTATCCGGCACCTGTATATCCCGGATTTTTTGCTGGATATGTATTGGTGATTGGTGACTGGTCTGGCGGGATAGCCGGCGAAGGGGTAAAGTTGCGAAAAGCAAAAGGCAAACAGCAAACAGCGGCTTTGCCAATCAGCACTGTTAAAGATCATCCATCGACAACGCCTGATAGTCAATTTCATATTCGTTTAGCGTTCCGGTTGTCCGGATAAATTGCATGCCCTTTTCCCGGAGCTTTCCCAGACTGATATTTCCGGCATGACGCTTGACTTCGGCAATGATGGCGGTCTTTTCCAATTCATTGATTGCGATCAGGTCAATTTCGGTCTCTCCCTTTCTGTTCCAATAGCCTCCAATACGCGAGAAACGCTTCTGCTCCATATAGCGGGCGCGGAAATAACGTTCCAGCAGATGCCCGCTGAACGTCGCGTAATCACGAGCGATAATGGCCTTCAATTGCTCGTAGGCGCCCACTTCCACCATGTAGCTATACTTGTAGATAAACCTAAACCAGAATGTGAGAAAATTATCGTGTAACGTATACCGCGCATTCTTAGTTTCCGTTTTTGCAAAGATGGGCGTAACTTTCGCGATCAGCCCGTAATCGTGCTCCAGTTTGGTCAGGTAACCGCCAATTTCCCGGTCCACAACCGCCTCGATCCGGGCCCGCGTGGTTTTACCCTGTGCAATCGCCGACAGGATCGTAAAATAATTTGCATACTCTTTGCCAAACTCTTCGATAAGCATATTTTTCCCTTCGGGAATAAACGTCGAATCTTCTTTGACGATATAGCCGAGCATAGCCTCCAGCGTGTAGGAGCCGGAATCCATCAATAGTTGGACGTATTTGGCAACCCCTCCGGTAAAGGCATACAGGGCCAACAGATCTTCCGGCGTGTAAGCCGGATGATGGTCAGCAAGGATTTCCTTCAGCACGGTGGTTTCAAACGGTTTTACCTTGAGTAACGCCGTGGCACGCCCAAACAACGGCTCTTTGGAATGCTGGAAGATCTTATGCATAAGCGAGTGGACAGAACCGCTCAGCAGCAGATTCATTTTGCTCTGGTCTTTATGGATATCCCAATAATGTTGGATATCACTATATACAGCAGGAGCGACGTTATAAAACTCCTGAAACTCATCAATGATCAGGTTGAACGGCTGCGATTTGGAAAACTCCATCAAAAACCGAAAAATTTCCGCAAAGCGATTGACCTCGCCCAGGATCGGCAAACCAAGTTTGTTTTTTATTTCCCCGGCGAAATCCTGGCACAGATAGCTCTCAGCTTTTCTGGCAACGAAAAAATAAAGTGTAGGCTGCCCCTCCGTTGCCCTTAATAAGAGTTGCGTTTTGCCGATACGCCTGCGGCCGGTAATAACCGTCATTTGCGCATGCGTTAACGACCGCTGCCGGATAGCCGACAAGGTGGCGATTTCCTGCTCTCTGTTGTAAAAATCCACGACAATGATCTTTAAAAATATTTAACAGAATGTATAGAAACACATAGTCCCGAAACGGTCAGTTCCGAAACAGCTGTTTCTATAGCACAAATGTCGTTAGAACTTTTGGAAATACAAAGGAGTGCTATCCGTTATGTAATCCGATAGGATACTTCCTGCGCATGGACAGAGATAGGTTTTTTGTTACTAATGATGACTAGTGACTGGTCTAGCGGGGATACTTTGATACCGGAGGATTTAGTGATTCACTCGCACTTTGTACCTTTGCAAGTTCTAATACTTTTCGTATTTTTGTGTATAGGTTCGCAAAGTTGCAGAAAGCGAACAGCGAAAGGCAAACAGCACCCGTGTAATGTGCGCCTTCGCGCCCCGCGATCTGGCAACTTAGCAATAACTAAAACTAATCCCCTTCCATTACCTGCCTATACAGCCGCACGCCGATCAGGTACAGGCAGATCAGGAATCCGCCGAGGATACCGCCAATAATAATGCCTTTGGCTTTACCAAGCTTTTCTTCTTCCAGCGGAAGTACCGGCCGGTCCAGTACCTGGATAAGCGGCTTGTCATTCCGTAGCGTAAGACGAGCTATTTCCTGGTTCTTAACCAGTTCCGTCAGGATCGCCGTATTCGCCTGTACATCCACCGTTCGTCGCTGGGAAGGCACACGGGTGCGTTGAAAGGCCGGGTTGGCATTCGGCGTCCCTTCTGCGGCAGAAGCGACTCCGCCAATGGCTTCATTCAGTTCCCGGCGGACCGAGTCTACCTGTTTACTGATGATCGCCAGGTTCTCCTGGGATTTTTTGGTGCGGGTCTCGGTATAGAACTGCGTTGCATTTTCGATCAGTTTTTCCGTGAATACTTTGGAGAACTGCTCGTCCGGAGTGGTCACTTTAACGGCTATGATGCTGAGCTTCTTATCCGGTTTGCTGACAGACAGCAGGTTCCTGGTAATGTCTTTATAAAACTCCCGCATCAGGCTGTCCTGCAGAAAAATACCACTGTCCGGCCGGAATTGCAGGTTGGCCAGCCGGTCATCTTCTTCCCAGGATTCCCTGAGTTCGTTGAACGCCACATAACGGTCTACCAGCAGGTCTTCTTCGCCCTCAAAAGGTGCGGCAGATAGTAGTGTTTTCTCGATCATGGAGCGGGATTTGAGAAATTCCATGATATTATCGCCTTCAAACAATCCGCCACCGCCTGCTCCGCCCAGATTGATGCCAAATTGCGAGGCGATTCCGGCGTAGGCGGCCAAACCGCCCCCTCCTTTTTCATCTTCCAATACGAAACTCAGCTCCGCGGTATACTTCGGCTTTTTCAGGATGGCGATCAGCAGTCCCAAAGCCCCGCCGAGTAGCCCGACGACAAGGATAACCAGCCAGCGGCTCCATAGATACCGCCACCATTCCCCCAGTTTCAGGATCAGCTCTTTTAACGAGATCTCCTCGTCCTGTGCTGCCGCCGGTTGTGTATGCTGTACGTGCTCTGACATATGCTAATCCTATCGTAAAATAGTCATTAAGATGGCGGTAATAGATGCCATTCCCGTTCCGATGCCGATCCACTCTTGTGCACTCATGCGTTGCCGTTCGAGTTTCTGCGGTACAAAAATCTCCGCACCGGGCTTGATCTCCGGATAATTGTTGAAAAACAAAAAGCGACTGGTACTTTTCGCTACTCCGTTGGCATAGATGACATACGCCCTTTTCTTTAGTGCCCGCTGTGAGAAGCCGCCCGCCTGGGAAACATACTGCCGGAAACCCTTTGCCGGCGCGTATACGGCCGTCACCGGCGACAGTACTTCCCCTCCGATCTTCACAGTCTGTAGTTCTTTCGGCACCCTTAGGATGTCTCCGTCTTCCAGGATCAGGTCCTCCCGTTGACCGGGGCGGTCCAGGATGCGCGACAGGTTGATACCCACATTATTATTCCGCATGCTGACCTGTAACAGGCTGTCGTCCACCGATTGTTTGACCGTTTTCTGTAACCCCTGCAGGGCAGTACGTCGCTCCCGTTCTTCTTCCTTCTCCAGCTGCCGCTCCGCTTTTTCGGCAGCTGTTTCTGCTACTTTTCTGGTCTCCCGACCTCGCTTCAGCGAAGCGCCGTCAATATGTGCATAGGGTGTAAAACCGCCGGCCCGCTGCACCAGATCGGAGATCCGCTCATCCTTACGTGTAATCGTATACATCCCCGGATACAATACCTCCCCTTCAATGCGGACCGTTTTCTGGCTTTCATATCCGGGAGCAGTACGCACGACGACCAGGTCAAAGGGTTGTAAACGGAAGGCCGCTTCCTGCTCTGTTAAACTGCGATAGGCATCTACCTGGAATACTTCTGCTGTGGTGGCCGAAGCAGAGGTAACATCTGCATTCCGCACACGGCGGGACACCTCGATCCGGCGAACCGTCGCACTTTCCCGGAAACCACCGGCCATCATGATCAATTCTTCCAGTGTCATACCTTCGGCATAAGCGAATTGTCCGGGATCCCGTACCTCCCCGTCGATCTTCACGGAGTAATGTTCCCGCAGGTCAAACAACGAGGCAATGGTGACCCGGTCCTCCCGCTTCATTTCGATATCCGGTGCCGTACCGGCCATAATCTCCGCAACGTTAAACGCAAGTTGTTCCAGCTGCATATCCTCCTTCAGCCGGATGATATAACCGCGATTCAGGAACGCGTCTTCGCGCAACCCGTCTGCCTTTTTGATCAGCATGGACAGTGTCAAACCCGGACTAAGTTCATACGAACCCGGACGGAATACGGCCCCATTGATCCCTACCCGGTTCTCATACCGTTCAAGGATACGGTCAATCTTGTACTCATCCCCGGTTTGCGGAGAAAACTGGCTGAACTGGGTGGCCAGGAGGTCCTCCACCCGGCGGCCGGTAGCCGTATTGCGGCGCACATACACGCGAGCCCGGTAGGCATCTTCTGTAAATCCGCCTGCATAACGCAGCAGGTCTTCAAAGTTCTCGTTTTCCTTCAGCTCAAACTGCAGCGGGCGTTTCACCTCCCCTTCCATCGTCACCCGCCTGACATAGGTGGGAACCTGCAGGATGTCCTGGTCCTGCAGCACGGGGTTGTTACTAAAGCGCCCTTCCATCAGGAATTCGTAAACATCCAGGGTGGCGATGGTTTTTCCATCACGGATCACCTGAATATCCCGGAAAGAACCGTTATCAGAAGGGCCGCCGGAAGCATGCAGGGCATTGAACGCCGTCGCCACGGACGGTAAGGTATAGGTACCCGGTTTGACCACATCCCCGGTAACGATGACACTGATACTGCGGATATCACCCAGGCTGACGTTGACCCGGGTCTGCCCGCTGCGGATACCGGCATAAATGGTTTCCAGCTTTTCCCGGATCCGCACCGTAGCCTGTTCAATCGTTGCACCACCCACTTTCACCACACCCGCCAGCGGGATATTCACATTCCCTTCCGGCGTTACCAGCAGGGAATGGCTGGCTTCTGAATAACCATAAATATCAAGCAACAGCTGGTCACCTGTACCGATCACATAGTTCTGAGGGGTTGGTAACCGAAGGTTAGGTTCAAACCGCGTGTCAGACCCGCGGAAGAGACTCGCACCAAATACCCGGACACTATCCGTTTTCGCTTTTGATGGAGGCGATGGTTTCGGCACATCCAGGCTGTCACTCAGCCGTCTTTCCCGCTGATAGGGGCGCCCGTCAATCATATCCTGTGCATCCGACGGCGACAAACCCAGCTGCTGGATGCGTGCCCGCAGTTTATTGATTTCGGTGACCGGCATACCCCGTGACAGGGCCATCTGTTCCATTTGTGTTTCATTCATGCCGGATGCCTGCGCCTGCCGGACAAACGAACGGACCTGTTCATCCGTCAGGTCATCCACCCGGATGCCGGAGAGGTTCTGCGGATTGACGCTCTGTGCCTTCAGCTGTGGCATGCCGGTCAGCATAACTCCCGTAACGAACACGCTCAAAAAACGGAGTATATATCGGAATGAGTACCTCATCGTATTATGTTTTCCTGAACAACCAACAAAGAACGGTTTTTTTTCTGACATCTGTAGCGGTATTATGACATATTAAAAACGATAGCCCAGTCCTAATCGTACCTGCAGGTTATTTTTGTCCTGGGGCGTAAACGACCAGTAATCTGTTATGCCCGGCTGCTGGTAAAAATTATACTGGTAATTAAAGGCGTGGGTAAACCGGAAACTGGCAGAAGCAAGGAACGGGCCGTAGTCCCAGTTGGCGTAGGCCATCAGCCCTGCATCGACCCATCCCTTCCGCAGGTCCCGCAGGCGGGGATGGGTCAGCATAAAGTCTTCGTTGTGAGACAGCCGTTCCGCCTGCAACCCCAATTGTTTGAGTCCCTGCACCCAGCTGACATTGACGGATTGCATATTGCTGCCAGGGCCGATACCGGCTCCTACCATCTGACCACGGTGTGTGTAACCTGCCGGAACCTGACCATGGACATACCAGGGCGCTGCGGAGCGGTGTTCCCGGTCATTGGTCACTGCCAGCTGGGTCACCTCTGCCTGTACCTGCAGGTGATCATCGGCTATCCAGTTAACCGGCAATAGCTTGCGCAAACCGATGGTATAGCCCCTGGTATGGTAGAGTTGAGTGACCAGGTCATTGAAATTGAACGAATGGTCGTTCCGGGCGTACTCGCCATACAATTCCGTTCGTACCTGCGGAATCACCCAGCGAAAAAAGAACGACACCTGCTGGTCACGCGGCACCTCTTCCCCATTAGATTCTCCGGTAGCATTCTCTTTCAGCGCCGGGGTAAAGAACGGCAGGAAGTTAGAGAGGGAATTTCCCATCTCTTTCCGGTATACGGTGAAAGTACGGATGATGCCCAAAGAAAATCCGGTGAGGTACCGGGGTTGGTAACTCAGTACCATGCCCGAAAAATACCGCCAATCATCCGGACGAGGACGATCATACAATTCCTGGTGGTTACTGCTCCCGAGGAGCGACGGCGGGAAACCGGAGTCTTCCAGCCGGCCGCCCACGACCTGTCCTTCAAACGCTCCGATCAGTGTCTTTACCGGCCGCGTGGTATTCAGGGTAATATGGGCA
>CAZJKM010000117.1:962-7869 GCA_964546645.1 uncultured Sphingobacteriaceae bacterium | reverse complement strand
GGAACAATGAAAATAGCCAGCAGGGTGGCAATCAGCATGCCACCGAACACCGTCCAACCGATGGTCTGGCGGGAAATAGCACCGGCTCCTGCCGAGAACATCAGTGGTACAATACCCAAAATGAACGCCAGGGAGGTCATAATAATGGGCCGTAACCGGAGCTTAACAGCTTCCAGGGTTGCCTTTAACAGTCCCATGCCCATATCAACCCGTTCTTTGGCAAACTCCACGATCAGGATGGCGTTTTTGGCTGCCAGTCCGATAATCGCGATCAGCCCGATCTGGGCGTAGATGTTATTATCAAGCCCGGGCAGGAACATCAGCGTGAGGATCGCACCGAATAATCCCAGCGGTACCGACAGCAGGATAGAGAAAGGTACCGACCAGCTTTCATAGAGCGCGGCAAGCAACAGGAATACGAACAGTATACAGAGCGAGAAGATGATCATGGTCATATTACCTGCCTCTTTCTCCTGTAGACTGATACCGGCAAACTCATACGTATACCCCGCGCCTAAGGTTTCCGCGGCGGTTGCCTCCAATGCCGTCAGTGCGTCACCGCTGCTGTATCCTGGGGCGGCTCCGCCGGTTACCTCAATCGACCGGAAGATATTGAAGTGGTTGATAATGGACGGGCTCTCAATGATGCGGTGGGTAACCAGCGTACTCAACGGAACGGAGTTTCCCTGCTGGTTTTTGACGTAGAGCTTGTTGATATCGGCAATATCCATCCGGAAAGACGTATCAGCCTGCGTCACAACCCTGAAATTCCGTCCGAAGCGGGTGAAATCATTCACATAGCTGCTTCCGAGGTAGGAAGAGATGGTACTGTAGACACTGGCAACGGAAACGCCCATTCGTTTGGCCTGCTCGCGGTCTACTTCCACCAGGTAATTCGGTGTCCGGGAGCTAAACAGGGTATAGGCATTCCCGATTTCAGGACGTTGATTGGCTGCTGCAATAAACCTGCCTACGGCCGCTTCGAAATCTTTAATTTCCCGGCCCTGCTGATCCAGGATCTGTACGGAAAACCCGCCGCTGAAACCCAAACCCGGAACAGCGGGAGGGGAGACGGGCACAATGGATGCCTTCTGGTATCCGCGGTATTTGGCCTGGATAGCTGCAATAATCTGGTGGGAGCTGCGAGAGCGTTCCTTCCAGGGTTTCAGCTGAACAAAGAACGTACCCCCGTTGGGTTTGAAAGAGCGGTTAAGCAGGTTGATACCCGAAATACGCATAATGTTGTTTATTTCCGGGTGATCTTTCCTGAATTCCTCCACCAATTCATCTAATACGGCTGCTGTGCGCTGCGATGAGGAACCTTCAGGCAGGTTGATACCCGTCATGAAGATACCGGCATCTTCATTGGGTATGAAGCCTGCGGGTTTGGCAGAGAACAGCCCGAAAGCACCGATATAGATACATATCAGGATAATGAGTACCAGCGGTGTTCTTTTTATAGCGACACGTACCCCGCCGGAATAGCGTTTGGTAACCCGGTCAAACCAGGTGTTGAATTTGTAAAACCAGCGGTTTACTCCCCGTGCATTTTTATCAAGGTGCATCGGTTTCAGCAGGAGCGCACACAGGGCAGGAGTAAGCGTCAGTGCAATGAAGGCCGAAAGCAGTACGGACACGGCAATGGTAATAGCAAACTGCTGGTACAGCAGGCCGACCATGCCCGGTATGAAGCCGACGGGTACGAATACGGCGGCCAGGATCAGCCCGATGGCAATGACAGGGGCCGTAATGTCTTTCATAGCCCGGCGGGTTGCTTCGGGCGCACTTAGTTTATCACGGTCTATATAATGCTGTACGGCTTCCACCACCACAATGGCATCGTCAACAACGATACCGATGGCCAGTACAAAAGCCAGCATCGTGAGGTTGTTGATAGAAAACCCGAAGAGGTTAAAGAAAATAAAGGTACCAACGATGGAAACCGGGATGGCCAGCACCGGGATCAGCGTAGCGCGCCCGCTTTGAAGAAACAGGAATACGACCAGCGTAACCAGTATCAGGGCCTCAATGAGCGTCGTCAGTACGGCGTTGATGGAGGCTTTAACAACCGATACGGTTTCATAATTTACCACGTAATCCACATCAGCCGGGAAATTGGCTTTCAGTTCTTCCAAAGCGGCATAAATACCGTCTGCAGTTTCAACGGCATTACCCCCCGGCATCTGGTTGATCATCATGCCTGAGGATACCTGGCCGTTTAGTTTGTTGGTGATGGAATAGGCAAACTCGCCCAGCTCGACCCGAGCAATATCTTTTAAGTAGACCACCGATCCGTCCGGATTGGTTTTAACAATGATCTGCTCAAACTCTTCTTCCTGATTCAGGTCGCCGTCAAGGATCACCGGGAACTCAAAAACCTGCGTATCCTCCTGCGGACGGCCACCCACATTTCCACCGGGTATCCGGATATTCTGTTCCTGAATAGCTGCGTTCACCTCTGCCGGCGTTAGTCCGAGATTGGACAGTTTGGTCGCATCCAGCCAGACACGCATACTGAAAGGCTGTCCGAATGCCATGACATCGCCTACACCTTTTACACGCATGAGGGCATCCCGTACATATAAATTGGCATAGTTGGCAAGGAACTTCTGGTCACGCGTGCCGTTCGGGGAAATCAGCGACACCATCATCAGCGCATCCGTATTGGCTTTCCGTGTCGTGACACCCAGACGCCGTACGGTCTCGGGCAGGGCCGGTTCGGCAATACCCACGCGGTTCTGCACATCCAGCGTGGCAATGTTGATGTCCGTACCTACATCAAACGTAACCGTAATGGATGAACGCCCGTCAGAGGTACTGTTCGACGTCATATACCGCATTCCGGGGGTTCCGTTGATCTGGCTTTCTATAAGCGTGGTCACCGTTTGTTCAACGGTCTGCGCATCAGCACCGGTGTAGTTGGCAGTAACCGTAACCGTTGGCGGGGATATATTGGGATACTGACTGATGGGCAGTGTGGTGATGGCGATGGCCCCGATCAACGTAATCAGTATGGAAATGACAATGGAGGTGACGGGACGTCTGATAAAAACTTCTGAAATCATGCTTGCTCGTAAGGTATTTCTGAAAAATACGTACTACTCTGTTTTTCCCGGTTGCTGGACGGTTACCCTGGCACCGGGTCTTAAATTGATGATACCGTCGGTAACAACGGTTTCCCCAAGTGAGAGGCCTTCTGTTACCACAATCTCATCGGAAACCCTGGTTCCCAGGCGCACATTGCGTTGTTCAGCGGTGCTGCTGTCCGTCACCACAAAAACAGACCGCTGGCCCAATTGTTCCGTTACGGCCCGGTAGGGGATGATCAGTTCCTTTGAGGCTGACCGGGTACGCAGGAGCAGCCGGACGTTCATACCCGCCCGGAGTGCACCGTCCGGATTAGGCAGGCTGGCCCGCACCGTGATAGTGCCGGTAGCGCGATCCACCGCACGGTCAATGGCCATCACTTGCCCCGGATGCGGATACCGGTTGCCACCGGGTAAGCTGATCCGCAGGGCAGAATCCTTTTCGGCATGACCTTGCTTCCGGAGATCCAGAAAGCGCTGGATAAATTGTTCGTTGACGGGAAAATCCACGGCGATCGGATCAACGGAGGAAATGGTATTGAGCAGGGTACTTCCTGCCGAAACCAGCGCACCTGCGCGCACCTGGGAAATGCCGACGGTTCCGCTGAAAGGGGCGGTAATCACTGATCGGTTCAGGTTCGTTGAGGCAGCAGTAAGTGCCGCACGGGCGGCTATCACCTGCGCTTCGGCGTTGTTCAGGTCGGTTTCTGCATAATCAACCGTCTGCCTGGCAATCGCATCCTGGTCAGCCAGTTTCCGGTAGCGTGCCACATCCCTTTTGATCCGCGACAGGTTCGCTTCCGCAATGGCCAGGGCCGACCGGGCCTGCTCTTCTGCCGCTTCGTATCGCACACGATCGATCTCATAAAGCCGCTGCCCCTTTGTGACAGAAGCTCCATCGGCAACAAATAGGCTGGTTATATAACCGCTTACTTCGGCCCGCAGCTCGGTTTCATTGATCGGGACTACGTTACCCGGAAATTCTTCTTCCTTCACCACCATCTCTTCCCTCACCGGTGTGACGGTAACGGGGGTGGCAGGTGGTGCAGCCTGCTGTTGCTGCTGTTTGTTGCCACAGGAGGCCATCATGGCTACCCCGGTAAACACCAGGTACATCAGGATCCGGTTGGTATGAAGTGACTTCGCTGTTAATGCTTGTTTCATCGTGTGTGTATTTGGGAAGTGTTCGTGCTCTTTTATCGTATCTGAAATTAATGGAATGGTTGCGCTCCGGCAGCAATGGTCCCTAACGCCTGTTGTACGTCCAGCTTACCGGCCAGGACGGCGTACATGGCATTCAGATAATTGATCTGCGACGTACGCAGGTCCGTTTCTGCCGTCATCAGGTCGAGATAAGTCTTTATGCCCTCGTCATATTGCAGCTTGATGGTCTGGTAGACCTCTTCCGATAAAGCCACATTCCGCCGGGCCGTTGTCCAATCCTGCAGGTTTGCCTTATAAGTAGCCATTGCGCGCTCATACTGGGTACTGATCTGATTTTTTAGGTGGAGAATATCCCAGTCGATCCGCTCTTCCAGCAGGCGCGACCTGCGTATCTCCTGCAAACGTCTGGTTCCCTGAAAAACGGGAATCTGCAGCGATAAACCGAATACGGAACGGGGGAAGTTATGGGTGAACAATGCCGGAAAGCTATTATCCCTGAAATCCCAGGCATAATTATAGAAGGCGGACAGCGACGGCAGAAAAGTCCATTTATTGTATTGGGTATTCAATGTCTGCAACTGTCGGACCGTTTGTAAGCGCCGGAATTCCACCCGTTGGTCATAATCTACCACCTGGGTGGTGTCCAGCAATATTTCCTGCTCCATGCGGGTATTGTCAAATGACAAGGTCATTTGCTGGCCGGCTTCCAGGCCGATCAACTCTTTTAAATAGGCATATTTATAGTTGAGGATCTCTGTTACCCGTTTTTGATCCGCCCGGATATTGCCCAGTGTAATCTCTGCCCGTTTGAAATCGGTTTTATCTACCAGTCCTGCTTCATAGCGGGCGCGGGCGTCACTCAGCTGCTTCTCAATACGGGCCAGGTTTTCCCGGATGATATTGGACTGCTCCTCACTGGTAAGGATATCGTAGTAAGCTTTACTGACCTCCACTACGGTATTAATCCGGCTGTTTTCTGTGTTCAGGGCATTCTGCCGGCGGATAAATTTGGCAGCCTTGGATGCCTGCAGCAACCCCGGGTTCAGTAACTGCTGATCGGCCTGTAAGACGAGGGCACTGACATGGTGCTGCCCCATCCGGATGGTCTGGTCGCCAATCACCGCCGTGGGTATAATGATATTATGGTTATAGTTACCGGTTGCATTGATCTGCGGAAACCAGCCTGACAGCGCCGCCGCAATTTCCCGTTCGCCGATTTCCTCATCGAGTTTCGCCTGCTGCAGCGGCACCCGGTTGGCCAGGGCAAAGTCAATCACATCATCCAGCGTTGCACGGGGTGGCAGGGACTCCTTTTTTTCCTGTGCCAGGGATTGCAGGGAAACAACCACCAATAAAAAAGGCAGTATTTTCAGCAAGGGTTTGTTACGCATATCGTTTCATCATGTTATTGTACTTTGATACCATCCCAGATAATACCAACCATATTTCGCATATCTTCTTCCTGAAACCGGAAATAGCCATTGATATGCCGCTTGGCCGTGGCTACGGCAGTGCCGATATAGGCCGCGCTGATGACATTGATGTCCATTGGTTTGATCAGGCCGGAAGATACACCCTGATGCAGAAAGTTGGATACCTCTTCCTGAAAGCAGACACTGGCCTGTGTATACAGTTGCCGGACGTAGGGCGAGGAAAAAAATTGCTCCAGGAAGCTCAGTATTTCCGGGCGGCGGACATAATAGTTAGTCAGGTGAAGCCAGATCAGCACAAAGCGTTCCGGATACGGAAAGCCCGCTTCTTCTTCCCTGAACATCGCGGTCTCCACTTTCGATTTACAATAGCTGAACAGTTCCTGGATCAGCTCATCTTTTGACCGGAAGTAGTGGTAAATGGTACCGGTTGCTACACCGGCTTCATGAGCAATCTGGCTCATGGGAGTGCCGTGAAAACCCTGCGCCTGTATCAGCTTCAGCGTGCTTTCAAAAATAGCGCATTGTTTGTCCGCATGTGGCAATTGAACGTTCATTCGGTTTGCAAAGCAACAAAAAAAATGGTAAGCAGGTTGAGTGGTTGACCAAGTATGACGCTTCGGTGATAAAGGTTACATTTGTTACAAAAGGGATACTTTTCCGTCCCGTAGTGCCAATGTTTTGTGTTCAATAGGCGGGATGTCCTCCTGGTAGTGACTGACATAGATCAGGGTCGTCCTGCTGCGCGTGGCTATATCGGTAACCATGCTTTTGAACTGTTCCCGCTGATCGTTATCCAGGTTCTGGCAGGGTTCATCCAGTATCAGCAGCGAAGGGGCTTTGATCAGGGCACGGGCCAGGAGACACCGCCGTTGCTCACCGAGGTGCAGTTGTGCAAGGCGCGTTCCGGCCAGGTGCGACAACCCGAAAACTTCCAGCCAGGCCCGGGCCGTGTCTTTTTGTTGGGGGGAGGGGTTCCTGAAAAGGCCGACGGTATCAAAGTAACCCGAAAGGACAACCTGAAGACAGGTTTGTCCGGCCGGGAAATACTGATGCAATTCGGGGGAGACAAACCCGATATGCTTTTTTATATCCCAGATACTTTCCCCCGTTCCGCGCTGCCGGTCAAAAAGCACGATGTTGTTGCGGTAAGCCTGCGGGTTATCCCCGTTGATCAGGCTCAGCAGGGTTGATTTTCCGGCACCATTGGCCCCCTGCAACACCCAA
>CAZJKM010000117.1:0-952 GCA_964546645.1 uncultured Sphingobacteriaceae bacterium | reverse complement strand
CCCTGCCTTACGGTCCATGAAACCCCGTCCAGTACCTGCTTCGTACCGTAGGTTACCGTCACCTGCTCCATGCGGATGATATACGTGAAAGCAGGCAGCCGGATACGGCTGATGAGTGGCTCCAGTCCGGGATGGCGGAAGGTGACCGGAAGGGAAGCCGGAGGTTTCCCGGAACCGGCATCCTGCTGAAAAGAAGTTTTCGGGAATACCTGCAAGGGTTTCCCTTCTTCCAGCAGGGCGACGTGCGTGATGGCATCCGGTATCTCATCCGGTGTGGTGCTCATCATGATGTGGATGCCGGAAGCGGTAATCCGGTTGATGACGGCATTGAATTGCTGCCGGGATGCAGCGTCAAGCCCTGTGAGCGGATGGTCCAGTAATAATAAGGCAGGGTTTTTCAGCAGGGCAGCTGCCAGCATCAGTTTCCTGGTTTCGCCATTGGACAGCATGATCAGCGATTTTCCGGTCTGATCCTGCAATGTCATGAGATCAATCACCTGTTCAACCGTCCACCCCGCGGTTGCCCGCGCCGGGCGGATGTTCGCCAGGTAAGCAGCAACCGTTATGGCATCGTCTGCATCGGTACTGTTAAACCGTTGCTGGTAGTAAAAATCCTGGGTATTGCTGCGGTTCCTGAAATGGTGTTTGGGGGAAACGTAGGCGATCAGGTCACGGAAGCTCCGGTAAATACCGTCTTCGCTGTGCTGTTGCAGGTAATCGTCCGCCATTTCGTGATGGATATGTCCTTTGTTTGGTACGGCACGCCCTGAAAGAAGCTGCAGCAGCAGGGTCTTACCCACACCGGCGCTCCCCACCAGCGCCCAATGTGCGCCGGCATTCCACCGGAAGTTGATAGGCTGCAGCACAGGCTGCCCGTTTCGGCTAATGGTAGTTCCTGTAAGGGTCACCAGCGGCACTGCCACCTGGTTGTCAGGTAGTTCTGTCATGTTAT
>CAZJKM010000116.1:0-7986 GCA_964546645.1 uncultured Sphingobacteriaceae bacterium | reverse complement strand
CTGTATCACTTGAATCCTAACACCTCTGGTCAATGTATCTGACAATATCACTGCCTGAAGATTGTCCGGCGCAGGAGGAAAATGACCCGATACCCAATATTGGTATTGCTCTTTGATCCAATCACGTTTTTTTTGCCATTGTTCGTTCGTTGTAATGGCTATTTCTCGTTCACCCTCATACTGCACTAAGGGTTCAGGCAGCATAGGTGTAGAACGTATCTGGGAAAAATCTGGCGGTAACTCACCTGCACGCTGTAACCAATCTGTCCAAACACTGTCCTGCACGCTGACACGTCGTGTATTTTCTCGAAACAGTTGATCGATATTGATCTGAAGAACTTCTTTGAGATATTGTTGTCTTCTCTCCAGTTCCGATCCTTGGGCAAAAAGCAAGTCGCTAGCGAAAACACTTATACCTATCCATCCGATGATTATCCCCCGCATAATTTATTTAAATAGTATTACTATTCATTATCAATCTTCCAATGTTTGTGGTTTTGAAATGGCCCATGCTTCCGTTTCGGCCTCCAGGTAGCTAACAGCCTTGCCATGGTTACCACGCAATACGATTTGTGATTCGGAGATGTTCGGACGATTAGGTCGAAATTTACCTTTGGTAAACAAGCTCCATGCTGCTTTACCGTGATCGAGTATAACTGTTCTCGTAGCATCCGTTCCTTTTGCAAGCTGGAAATTACGAATCCGAATTTGGCTCTGCCCTCCATGTACAGTCTGATCCTTAACGATTTGTCGAAATGCTATCGTATATGTCTGTCCCGTGCTCAACAAATCTGAAATATCGCCACTAACCTTGCTAAATATACTTTTTTCTTCATCTCCGGTTTCCAGTTTAGGAAAAGTAAACCTGTCGGTAATATCTGTCCACTTGGCTCTACTTATGTTTCTAGCCGTAGCCTCTCCCTTAAAATCTGTAGATAACATAACATGAAAATGACTTGTTCCCTGAACTCCTCCCTTGGCGTTCATCGTAAAAGAAATAAATATAGGTTCTTTTTGGCTTTTCTCCTCTTTCGGATCGCTCGAATTGTTAATTAAATCTGACGAATGTACAGGAGTAAACAACATACTTCCCACGACAAATAATACAGCTGTTATCTTTTTTAGTGTCATAATTATTATTTTTTAGTTCCTATTTTTTTAGTACATGACTGAATATCACAAAATATATGCGACGCAGTCCACTTCTCATAACATCCTCAATGTCCCGCTCGAAGCGGGAAGGACGAGGTATCTAATCGCCCTTCGTTTTTATGCGTCCCTCTACCCCAAACACGCACCGCATCGAGAAAGTTGCAACGAAGGTGGGTGAGAAAGACGTTTGTAACGTCAGAACACGAATCTTAATTCAGTATGGGCGTAAGCACCTCCATCAACTTGGGCTTAATAACCTGGATCATCCGGTCAAATCCCAGATCATTGGGGTGGGTTCCGTCGATCGTGCCCTCATGGTCATGCCCCAAAAAATCATCCGCAGGAATAAAGTGGAGATTTGTCACTCCTTTTTGGATCAATTTAGCTACCTCTTGCCTGATGTTCTCATTCTGCTGCTTCACACGCTCACCGGATTCCAGATTAAAATACCCCCTTTCCCTGATCACGCTTTGCATCACGATAATCGGAGCCTTGGGATGCTTTTTCCGGATAGTTTCAACCAGATAAGCCGTCCGTTGGCTTACCTGAGCAGGTGAACTATTGGGCACACAGTCCAACACAAAAGCATCTGCACGAAACGAAGCAATCATATCCGCTACTTCTTTTTCCATTTTGGCACTTCCTCCCATACCCAGATTGAGGAAATCCATACCAGTTTCACGCGACAACCTCGCCGGATACGCCAATCCTGATCTACTGGCAGACGCTCCTTGTGCTATACTGGATCCATAGACTAATACCCTTTTGTTAAAGGGATACGCCCCGGCCTGTAGAATAGATCCTTCGTCCACACCGACCTCCAGTCGGGTGGTCTCATCATATAGCGGCAGGTACAGCAAGCACTCCTTTTCCCCATTGTCCATGCCCTCGATAATAGTCGTAGAGGCGCAATCCTGGTTTTCACGGGGCCGGGCTACTCCGGCATATTGCCATTTTCCGTTCCGCTTGATATAGAGATCCAGTCCCCGGTAAGCCACCGCGGTCATTGTTGCCGAAGCCGTCTTACCGGCAGTACACCATTTTGCATAGATGGCCGGACTATTGGTCTTGAACGCAATAGCCAGACCTGCCGACTGCACTACACGATTCTTCACGGCATCAGGCAACCCCGGAAAATCAACGGTATCCACGCGATGAAAGACCTGTGATGTCGGCGTGATCTTACCAACTACCTGAAGATCCTGCGCAGGGGAATAATTAATCTTAGGCCGCTGCTGAGCCAAGACCTCTCCGGAGACTGCACTCAGCATCAATAGCATACATACTGCTGGTATTCTACCCATGTATTTGAATTTGTTCATGACACGCTTATTTATAGAATATTAAAGAGCATCAGGGAATGGTGACAGCCGTCTGTACAATCCTTTTGGCCCCACCATTCGACACCAAAAAAGTAGCTCTATACTCTCCCGAACCATTGTAGTCAAAAGAAACAGTCTCTATCGGATCGTCTTCCTTCGTCTTCACAACAACCGGAAGATCAGCCCCTGAGATTATACTTGCAACTGTGATCGCCGGGGAGATGGCCCAACATACCGTTTCAGCTCTAAACTCATTGGGATGACTGGCCAAGGTGCCGTGATTGCCCCGAAACGTCAGGTCGGCAGCCCGGATTACGTTTCTTCCATCACGCCAGAGCCCTGTCAATACATGATAAAACCTAACATCTTCCGGGTCAAAATGGCCATTACGTACGATTTGCGGCGTTCTTCCTTCAACCGTACTGGTAACCAACCAGTTGCGCACACGAAAAGTTGAATAGGTACCGTACACGGACATGTCACGTGTGGTATGGCGCAGTGCAAGATAAAGTGGTTTTCCCTCTTCGACCACATCCACAATATCAGCATTTACTGTACCTGCGGGTAGCCACGTTCCGTCTGCTCCCGGTGTAAACGTATATCGGCTGGTAATGTCAATCCATGTGGCAGCTTCTACATCTTGCTGTCCACTGCCTCCGTTGAAATTAGTCGATGCCAGTACTGCGAAAGACTCCGGTTGCTTTTGAGCTCCCTCAACATATTGTGCCTGAAACGACAGGTTCACCCCTGTAAGTTGCTGGACACGGCCGTCTCTGTATTCAAAGTTTCCACCTATGTCTCCGGAATACAGATCAATGACCTCTGCCGGACCTTCCAGCTGAAAGGTAACCCGTTTTTTGGGGTTACCATCCGTATCGACAGCATCCGCGATTGTATAGCCCGACACTTTAAATCGGGGTACCAGTTCTTCCGGTTCCTCGTCATTATCCGTATCATCATTAGGATCAAGTAAATTATCCTTATTGCACGCCAACAGCCACAGAAGGCTGAAACTCATCATAATGATGAAGATGCGGTAAATTGATGTGTAACTTTTCATAATTTATTCTTTTTTAATTTAAACATTAAGTTAGTAAATCCGTTTTTGCATTTTCAAGAGCTTGGGTATCAATTATCCTCCATTACATACAAAAAATTAGGACGCAGTCTTTCTACTTTACCATTTCCGTCAATTCTTTTAGTAATCAACTGATCTTTGATAACTGTCGATGTACTGCCGCCACCGTCAAGATTAAAAGCGAACTTTACGCCCAGTGCTTTCAGGACTTTCATCATCTCTTTTGCGGTCATTCCGTCTCCGTCAAACCCCCTGCCACCGCAGCTGAAGATCAAAAGGTCGAGGTTGCCAAACTGGGCAATCACCTGACGGGGATGTTTCACAGCCAGATTGCCCCTTACTGCAAGCACTTCGTCCGATACCCATTCATAATTTTCTATCAGCGGCGCAAAAGCCGTAAGGGCAGTTTTCGTTCCGTCATTCAGGATGTCCTGCGCTTTTGTACCAGGCGCATAGGCCAGCAGTTCGTTATTATCTTTTATGCCCAGTGTATATGCCGTGGTATTCAGGTCCTGGATAATCTCCCCGTTTATGATCTGGATACCTGCGGGCTGGCGCGCGTTATCAGGCAGATCATCCAGTCCCTGCGAAGCATTGATAGCTACGGCAGTTTTATTCCTTATGGCAAAAGTTCTGGTTGTTTCTCCCTCCGACCTGTTGGAAAATTGGGTCCTGAGCTTGATGATATTACTGTTTTTGTCTTTATGCTTTATCCGGGTAAGGTAGTAAGTCGTGTTTGATGCCGCGTCGTATTCTTTGGAAATTGTAAGATATTCCGCAAAAGCCCATTTGGGTTCATCTTCAGTTTTGTCCTGCGCTTTACAGCTGCCGAACAAAAGCATAACACATACTAAGGATAATATTCCGCTTTTTATCTGTTTCATTTTATCGTTTTTCATTCCTATTTAAAATACAGGAAATTAGGCCTCAACCTGTCCCGTGTTCCGTTTCCATCAATTTGTTTGGTAACCAGCTCACCTTCCACTACCGTGGAAGTACTGCCGCCACCATCCAGCATGTACGCAAATTTTACCCCATGCGTATGTAAAATCCTGACCACATCGGTTGCCAGCATCCCTTCGCCGTCAAATCCCCTACCTCCACAGCTTAAAAACAAAATGTCCTTATTGGCAAGCTGGGCAATAACCTGTCTCGGATTCTTTTCGGCGTAATTTCCCCTCAACTTCATCAGGTCGGTAGATACAGTGATGCCATTCTGTATCAAAGGCCCGAACGCGGTAAGTGCGTTCTTTACACCGCCATTCAGGATCGCATCACCCTTGACTGTCGGAGCGTAAGCGACCAGTTCATTATCGTCCTTAATCCCCAGCGCCCATGCCGTGGTCGTCAGATCATAAACAACTTTGCCACCAAGAACCTGCACACCCTGTGGTCTGATACCCGTTCCTTCTTCTCGTTGTGTAGACGCATTGAAAGCCAATGTGCTGTTAGTTCTCAGCGCAAATGCTCTCACCGTTTCTCCCCCATCCTTATCAGCGTGGGCAAGCCTAAGCTTGATGAGTTTCCCATCTTTATCCTTATGGCTGATCCGGGTAAGGAAATAATAAGTTGCCGATGGGCTGTCGTAATACTTATTTATTGTATAATTTCCTTTAGCCTCTCCGGTATAATCAGGCAGCTTATTTTCCTCTTTGGATTCCTCTTTGTCCGGTAGCTCTTGCGGAACATGATCCCCTGATTTACAACCTACAAGGAAAAGCATTAAAAGCCCGATGATAATATGTGTCTTTCCGCACCTCATGTTTTTACATTCCTTAATGCAATTATTTCACATAAATCACACTCCGCACCGGTCGCTGATAAGTACCCCCATAGGGGAAATTGACCCGTCCATTGTCTCCTTTTCCGTTTACAAACATAGTCGATGATCCTCCGCCGTCGAAGTTCATCGCATGGACAGCACCCAAGGCCTGCAAGATCTTCGCAAGCTGCAAAGAGTTGGCTCCCGTAAGACCACCCCCCGAATCGATCACGACCATAAATACACGTTTACCGTCTGCCGTGATCCCCAGTCCGGTCTTTGATGTCAGATTGGTATTGTGTGAATTAGTTGGACTGACAATCCCTATCTCGCCGTCAGTAATCAACATCGGCCCGCACACGATCATATTCTCCGCCTCCGCGACAGGAATAAGTGCCGCCAGTTGATTCAGGTTGCTGCCACTGGTTCCCAGTCTTCTTACCGAAGCCACATTGTTATGTATGAGCAATGCCGCATTCGTAAAATGCACACTAACTCCTGTATGTCCGACCTGAACCGTAGTACCATTGATCCGGATATAGGGATCCTTGTCCACAGAGCCTAAGAATGGGAAATACCCCGCATTGATACCGGCTACCGCACTGTAATCTTTACACATGTCCACAGTGGCTTTGTCGTTGGTCGAAAACCCGATATGCAACGTATTGGCCGCATTGAGCGTCACGTCTAAAATATAAATCCGTTGATTTGTCCCGAACAGGGAGAGCTCCCCTGTCTTGTATACAACGCCCGATTTTACAGTATGCGTAGTCCAGTTGTACGTAGCGACTTTGCTCTGGTCGGCGTCGACCGCGATATTTTGGGCATTTGAAACTATACCAAACTTGGTTACCGTGACAGCCGCACCGGAAGCAGCACCCAGATTTGGCGCAGTCACCGTCAGGGATGTTTTCGTGGCTGCCGTAACCGTAGCTTCCACATTGCCGAATTTCACCATATTGTCGGCTACGTTCTCACTGAAGTTGTTGCCGGAGACAACAACCGCAGACCCCGGAAAACAGGTAGCTGTGAGCGATGTAATCGAAGGCGGTGCTATATCCATATAACGGAACGCCTTACTACCGGACGCAGTCCCTGACACGGACACCTTGACCTGTACCGCCTGATCCGAAAATCCCGGGGGTACCACCACTTCTACCTTCGTATCCGTGACCGAAATAATATTCGTTGCTTTTATGGAATTAAAACTTACGTCCACTTTGGATTTGTCCGAGCCAAACTTGCTTCCGGTTATGGTAATTACAGCCCCCGGTATTCCACTCTCAGGATTGAGAGAGGTAATGGAAGGCGTCAGCGGAGAACCATCCTTATGATCATCTCCCTTATCTCCACAGGAAATGGCAAAAAAAGGCAGGGTCAGAAAAACCAGCACAAAACTCCAAAGATTCGGTTTATTTCTCACGAACAACTGTTTATAACGCTGACAGGATTTTCGAGCCCTGTCAGCACTTATTACATTTTATGGAACAACTATTTCCAGTTCCTTTATCACTTTCTCTTCGCTTTTGGTGGTCACGTTGGATGCCACAAATGCAACTTTGTAAGTGCCCGGCTGATTATAGACATAAGCATATTCCTTTAATACAGGGTCTATCCTGCTTTTGATGCTTATCGGACGATCAGGACCTAAATCTATCTCATCCTCAATGATAATAGGCGGTGCTACACCCCAGTCTCCTGCGGCGTCGGTCTGCCATTTTCCTGCTGCAACAATATTTGCCCGGAACCGCAAACGGCTTGAGGTACTTACCGAACGGGGTGTCCGGGACGGATCATCCGTATCATTCGGGCCAAAATGGTACAGGGGTATAGCGGCTTCACTTTGGCTGACAACCGCCTGGACCCCCAGCAGCGTCTCCACTTCCACTTTAAAGTTGTGTATGTCCCATGTGGTATATGCCCCTGAAGTCGTTCTGCCGGCAGGCGTGATATACTTGAATGCAAAGTACAGGGGCTGCCCGGGAACCATCAGGTCGGTAATGTCCGCACTGGTCGACATCTGAGAACCGACAAAATCTTTTGCCATCGGTAGCGAAAACCTATTCGTGATGTCTGTCCAACCATCGTTTGATTCGGACACCGTACCATCGAAACTTGTTGTCGTATGTATCGATAGCTGTTTCCAGTCGGGATTGGTTCCTGCCCCCATAGCGGCCACGTAATCAAACGATGCCTTCACAGCATCCACTCCTATGATACGCCCGTCTTTGTAGGTATACTCACGAAATGCCTCACCCGAATAGAATGAAATTACATCAGCATTACCACCCATATCAAATACAATCTGCTTGATAGGGTTTCCCAAACTATCTATACCGTCTTTAATGGTATATCCGGTGACGTCAAAGGAAGGTCGGTCGACCTGAAGGTCTCCATCCTTGTTGCATGCGAATAACAGCAGCAGACAAGGAAATGTCAGTGAAAAATACTTTGTTAACATAATACCGTATTTTTAAATTTTTACATTTATTATTTAAATTTCCGCGTTACCAACCCGGATTCTGAACCAATTTCCGGTTCACGTTCATCTCACGGGTAGGTATCGGTAGCAACTTATGCCTTTCGGTGATCATACCCAATGCCGATGCCACATTTTTCGCCTGTGCTGAAGCAGTTGAATTCAGATAAAGGTTGGATAACGATTTCATAGA
>CAZJKM010000115.1:0-7994 GCA_964546645.1 uncultured Sphingobacteriaceae bacterium | reverse complement strand
GGCGGCTGCGTAACCAGGGACTGGAGTTTGACCTGACTGGGCATGTCCTGAAAAACAGGGATTATCATCTCGATATATCGGTCAATGGCGAACTGTTCCGCAACCGCATTACCACCATGCCGCTTGATCCGGTAAGCGGGCAACCGAAGATCATTGACGTACAAGGTAACTACGGCTGGGCAAAAGGAAGATCGATCTATGATTTCTACATGCCGGAGTTTGCCGGTGTAGACACTGAGGATGGTGCCAGTACCTGGTATACGTATTATGTTGATCTGAATGGGGACGGCCAGGCGCAGGAAGGAACTATTGAGGCCGATGAAGGCGAGCACATCGCTTCGTTGGTACCGTACCTGGATGCTAATCCGGAGATGGCAGACCGGGTGGTACGTACCACGACTAGGAACTATTCTGATGCCAGCCTGCAATACATCGGCAAAAACGCCATTCCCAAATTAAGGGGTGCGTTCAACTTGTCCGGTGGTTATAAAGGGCTCGATGTGGGTGTCCAGTTCTTGTACAGCATCGGAGGTTATGCCTATGACCGGGCGTACGCGAGTTTGATGGATAACGGCACCATAGGCAGTAATAACTGGCATAAAGACATGATGAATCGATGGACACCGGAAAACCCCCATACCGATGTACCCCGTTTATCGAGCAATACCGATCTGAATGTTTCATCCAGTTCATCCCGGTTTGTCACAAAGGCGGGCTATCTGGCACTGAATAATGTGCGGGTATCGTACGAGTTGCCCTCTTCCCTGCTGGCCAGGACGGGCGCCGCATCGTGCAGTATTTGGTTGTCAGGGGATAACCTGTGGCTGGCTTCGGCCCGGAGAGGGTTCAATCCGTCCACGCACGAGGCCGGGTCATCCGATGTCTATCGGTATGCACCACTTTCCACGTTTTCTGCCGGTCTAAGGGTTAAATGGTAATACTTTTCAGATGATTCAGACAATGAAGCGATTTTTTATATATGCAATCATGCCGTTGGCGACACTGATTGCCACGAGCTGCAGCAAAGATTTCCTCAACCGCGAACCCAGCGAGTTCATTTCACCGGAACAGATTGCCCGGGAAGGAGAAAAGGACCCCAGTGTTCTGGAAGGGTCTATTAGCGGGCTTTATTCCATGATGTACCTGCAAGGGACAGGAGGGACCACTAACCATGACGATTTCGGGCAGAAAGGCTGGGATATATTCACCGATATGCTGACGTCCGACATGGCGTTGGAAGGGGATAATTATTATTGGTACGTGGATATCATGAACTTCAATGCCACACGTGATTTCACTTCTACTCCGGCCTATATGCCCTGGCGTTACTATTATCGAATTATCATGTCAGCCAATTCAGTAATAGATGCGCTGGGCGGTTCTGATGAGCCGCAGACCGAAACCAGCAGAAGGCACGTAATGGGGCAGGCAAAAGCCATGCGGGCATATGCCTACTTCTACCTGAACCAGTTGTACTCGCCTAAAGGCTATGGGGACGGGACGGAGAAAATCCTTCCTGTATATACAGATAACAAAAGCCAGAACCAACCCAGGAGTACCAATGCGCAGGTCTATGAGCTGATCGTTAAAGACCTGAATGAGGCGATTGGTTACTTGTCCGACTTTTCCCGTGGAGCTGCGAAAGAGAAGGTGGATGCCTGGGTCGCAAAAGGGCTGCTGGCCTATGTGCTGGCGGCACGCCGCACGCAGGAAGATATGCAGAAAGTGGTGGAAATCACCAATGATATTATGAATAACAGCCCATTTCCGCTGACAACCAAGGGGCAGACGGCCGCTATTTTGGACCCGGAGACAGGTAACGTGCTGAATATCACAGAAGGGCCCGGTTTCAATAATGTGAATACGCCCAGCTGGATGTGGGGGGTTGACCTGCAGCGTCAGCATGGACTCGGCCTGGGTTCCTGGTGGGGGCAGGTTGACTACTTTACCTACAGCTACGCTTCTTCCGGTGATGCGAAACTGATCGACGATGTACTGTATGATCAGCTACGCGAAGACGATATCCGTAAACTGCAGTTTGATGAATATTATTTCCCGACCAATAAATTCTATGCCCCTGCACGGGTGTGGGATGGGCAGAATCCGGTTGAAACAGATTATATCTACATGCGCGCAGATGAATTTTATCTGCTCAGCGCAGAGGCTTATGCGTTCCTGAACCAGGACGGGTTGGCACGCACCACCCTGAAAAAACTACTGGAACTGCGATTGGATGATATCAGTTACGTGGATGACCTGAGCGGACAGGCGCTTAAGGACGAAATTTATTTGCAAACACGCATTGAATTATGGGGTGAGGGCAAAAGTTACCTGGCAATGAAGCGGCTGAAAGCCACTGTTTCCAGGGGAAATAATCATATACAGCTGACCGGGCAGTCCTGGCCGTATGATTCGCCGTTACTGACCTTCCCTGTCCCTCAGGCCGAAGTGATTAATAATCCGAATCTGAACAAGTAACCTCCGATCGGCAACATAAAAAAGAAAGTTACCCATCGATACGATAACATAGGTCATGCCGCACAAAAAGAAAAGCCCTGAAACGGGGAGGATCAGGGCTTTTTAACTAACCAATTATAAACCTAAATTATGAAAAGACAATTTTATACCTACATGTTATCAATTACCGTGCCAAAGAATGGGGATCGTCTGTACCAGCAGGTGGGAGATAGGTAACCCGGCGGTGCGTGAATAGAAAATACAAACAGCTGCAAAGCCAACCGGCCCAGAACAGGTATGCACCTGAATGAAACCTCACTTTCATCAGCCGGTGAGCCGTCTCCGAGAAATCCAGATAGGTCAGGTAGATACCGGCCATGCCAAAAAGTAACAGGATGAGTGCCGTGATGACAGTGATACGCCGGTTTGTCACCCTGTGTATAAACCAAAGCAGCAGTATCAGGACCAGCTGCACCGAAAACAACAACAGCGCTGTTTTCCACCAACTTCTCAGTACGGCATATTCCGTGAAGAAAAGACGGATACTCATTCTGCCGATAAACGACATTTGAGCAATCAGCACCCCGGAAATGGTGCTGGCTAAAGCCTGCAGGCTGATCAGTACCGGTAAACCGCGCATAGTACGGGTAGATTAGTTACTTACCTGCCAGCCGGCATTTTTGTTAAACCGGAGGGTATATTCCTTCTTTGTGAAGGATGCGTGGGAGTCTTTCGCTTTTTCGGCAAAGGCGGCGAAATCCGTCGCCCGTTTTTTCAGCGTCACAATGGCTTTTGCTTTGTTTTTACCCGTCTGTTCAAGATGGATACCCGCCGACTCGTCCAGCTCATAATAAAAGGTTTTCACCGTTACTTTCTTTTCTTTCTTTTCCAATACAAAAGGGATGGCCTTGTCCGTTAACTCAACCAAATAGGTAAACGTGCTGTCTTTGGAAAGGAACCGTTTCCGCTTATCCATCAGGCCGAAAGTAATATAGCCATCCTGCTGAATTTCCTGATAGGCCCGGAGTAAGGACGCATCGGCGTTCCGGCGGAGCCTGACTTCCCCGAAATCCATACCGGCTGACTCATAAATCGGGTTCATTTCAAGATGGTGCCGGATCTCTGTGATGGCTACATGCTCGTTGAGCTCTTTTCCGTCGCCACAGGCTGTCAGGAAACCGATAATAATCAACGGATAAATGGCGAATGACAGGATTCTGTACATGATCATGATATGCTTATGCATAACCAAACATCGGAAATTTATATGATAAAAGCAACCAGGCAGACAGGATGATATGCGGGCGTATTTCGCATTGGTTCTCTTGGAGTGTTTCTTTAAAAGAAATGAATATTAATTTTTTATATAATTTATATATTCACGAGAAAAACAAAGGGGTTGGCTAACCATTTATCGAAACGATTTTAAAAATCACTTCGATGAATTAGGCAATTTACTTCGGAGAGTTTGGTAAGTTTCTTCGGAGAGTTGCCCAACTCTCTTCGATGATTTTTCAAAAAAAGCGATAAATTTTTGCTCCGAAAAAAGACATCTCTCAATAGGCGCGAAATAAGGCCCTCTGAGCGCTTCAGCTATCAAATGGAGATCGGAGTCAGATGGGTTCGGGATCGTTCATTAACTAATGGTTAAATCCTGGTGTGCAGGGCTATGTACTACCTGTCATCGCGTGCATGCAGGACATTCGGGAGTTAACCCTATATTTGCAGCATGAAAATACTGGTAACAGGCAGCAACGGGCTGTTGGGACAGAAATTAACGAAACAACTGTTGACGGAAGAAGATACGGAGTTGGTTGCCACATCAAGAGGAATGGATCGTTATCCGGAGCCGGGTGGCTATGTGTATGAAGAGCTGGATATCTGCGATCCGGAAGCGGTAGCCCGTATCATCAGGGAACACCGGCCGGATGTGGTGATCAACACCGCAGCCATGACCAACGTGGACGCGTGTGAGCGTGATCCGGAAGGCTGCCGTCGCCTGAATGTGGACGCTGTGCAAACGCTGGCGGGACGATGCACCACGGATGGCATTCATTTTATCCATTTGTCTACCGATTTTATTTTTGATGGCAAAAACGGGCCTTATAAGGAAGATGACGCACCCAACCCGCTCAGTCTGTACGGCGAAAGCAAGTTGGATGCGGAGCAGGTTATCCGGGCGACGGGCGGCAGATGGGCGATATTACGGACCATATTGGTGTATGGTGTGGTGAGCGACATGAGCCGGAGCAATATTGTATTGTGGGCGAAAGGTGCGCTGGAGAAAGGACAGCCACTGAGCGTCGTCGATGACCAATGGCGCATGCCTACCCTGGCGGAAGACCTCGCAGCGGCTTGCATTTCAGCTGCCCGGAAAGGTGCGGAAGGTATTTTCCATATTTCCGGTAAAGATATGTTTAGCGTATATGAATTGGTGGAGGCGGTTGCAGATTTCTGGCAGTTGGATACCTCCGGTATGAAGCGTGTCAGCTCCGCCACCCTGAGCCAGGACGCACCCCGTCCCGCCCGGACGGGATTTATACTGGATAAAGCCTATGCAGAACTGGATTACCGGCCGCATAGCTTCCGGGAAGGACTTGCGCTGGTTGACCGGCAGCTGAAAGCAAGTGTTTAGCGTCAGTCCATAAAGTCAGACACTCAGGCCCGTGTCTGGCCGTCGCCCGTCACCAGCCACTTGTAGGAAGTAAGCTCTTCCAAACCCATCGGGCCGCGGGCGTGTAACTTCTGTGTACTGATGCCGATTTCTGCTCCGAGGCCGAACTGTGCCCCGTCTGTAAAGGCCGTAGACACGTTGGCGTAAACCGCTGCCGCATCCACTTGTTGTAAAAACCGTTCGATGTTGGCAGTATCTTCCGACACAATGGCCTCACTATGGCCGGAGCTGTAATGGCTGATGTGCTGCAGTGCAGCGTCCAGCCCATCCACTGCCTTAACGGCCATCTTCAGGGAAAGGAATTCCGTACCGAAATGCTCTTCCTGAGCCCGGTTCAGCAGCGGTTCAGGATAATGGCCCGCCAGTGCCTCGTAACTCGCTTCATCGGCAAAAAGTTCCACCTGTTTTTCCGCCAGAGGGGCGGCCAGCACAGGCAACTCTGCCAGACGCTCCCGGTGGATCAGCAGGCAGTCCAGCGCATTGCACACACTTACCCGGCGTGTTTTGGCATTGTATACAATTTCCTTTGCTTTATGCAGATCGCCGCTTTTGTCCACATACGTATGGACAATGCCGGCTCCGGTTTCTATCACCGGTATCCGGCTGTTGTTGCGCACATACTGGATCAGCTGCTGGCTGCCCCGCGGTATGAGCACATCCACATAGCCGATCGCGTTCAGCAATGCCTCTGTGGCAGCACGTTCCGGTGGCAGGAGCGTTGCAATGTCCGTATCAATACCGTGTTGTTCTAATACCCGGTGGATAACCTGTATAATGGCCTTGTTAGAGTCGTTAGCATCACTGCCACCTTTCAGTAACGTCACATTTCCTGTTTTAAAGCAAAGTGAAAAGACATCCAGTGTGACGTTGGGACGGGCTTCGTAAATCACGCTTACGACACCTAACGGTACACTCACTTTCCGGATCCGCAAACCGTTATCCAGTGTTTTTTCACTCAGTGTCCGACCCAATGGGTTGCTTAGTCCGGCCACCGTGCATATATCCGCGGCAATATCCTTTATACGTGCGTCGGTCAGTTTCAGCCGGTCGTATTTCGGGTCGCTGACCGGCATCCGTTGCAGGTCTTTCCGGTTTTCCCCCAGCAGGAACTCCGTTTCGGCAACAATCACTTCCGCGAGGGTGTTCAGTACGTTATCGATTGTAGCAGCGGACAGGCTGCGCATGATCCCGGTAGCGTTCCGCGCACGTTCAAAATAATGGGTATAGCTCATATCACTGCGTAAAAATAATCATAATGGACAAGGGGCTTCTGGTGCTGCATGCCCAGCCGCTCCCGGGCCTTTTCGGCTCCGTACTGGGCAATGCCCAGTCCGACCGTTGTTTCGTGTTCATCCACAATACGGATGATATCGCCCTTCTTAAAGTCGGCCAGGATCGCTACGACACCTACCGGCAGCAGGCTGGTCGCTTTACCGGAAGTCAGTACTTTCCGGGCGCCTTCATTCAGCTTGACAATACCGGTTGCTGTATTTTCCGCATGGGCGATCCAGTTCTTTTTACCGGACGTACGTTTTCCAGGAACAAAGCGTGTATGTTTCAGGTTGCCCCGGAGTACTCCGGTAAGTACATCGTCCCGTTTTCCGTTGGCAATGTGTACGGCTATACCGAGCTTGGCTACTTTACGTGCCATGTTCGCTTTCGTAATCATGCCACCGCGGCCAAATTCTGATTTTTCGGCTTTTACCACGGCAGAAAGGTCAATCTCATTGCCACTGATCTCTTCAATAAGCACAGACCCCGGGTCTTTCGGGTCGCCGGTGAAAATACCGTCGACATTGGATAAGATGATCAACGCATCCGCATGCAGCATAGAAGCGATCAGTCCGGCCAGCTCATCGTTGTCCGTAAACATCAGTTCGGTCACTGAAACCACATCGTTCTCATTCACAATAGGGATCACCTGATGTTGCAGGAGAATGTGCAGGCAGTTCTGTATGTTGAGGTAGTGTGCACGGTCTCTGAAATCCTCCTTGGTTACCAGTACCTGCGCACACAGCATTCCATGCTGATCAAACAGTGCCGAATAGGTATTGATCAGCTTGACCTGTCCTACCGACGACAACAGCTGCCGTGCAGCAACAGGCCGGTGCTTTTCTGCAATGGTGATCAGGCTGCGGCCGGATGCAACCGCACCGGATGATACCAGTATCACCTCCACACCGCTGTTCTTGATAGCAGCGAGTTGTTCAACCAGGTGCCTGATCCGGTCGTCGTCGGGCAAACCGGACGACTGGGTAATGACATTGGATCCTACCTTGACAATAATACGTTTGTAGCGCTGATTCATCTTCCTCCAACAAAAGCGACCGCTAAGTTAGCAGATTTTCCTGTATCTTTACAGCTTCCGTGGTCACATTAATATCATTAGAGCAGATAAACGAACGAAATGAGTAATCCGTTACTATATACAGTTGATACCCCTTTCCAAAGCGTACCCTTCCATGAAATTAAACAGGAGCATTTTAAGCCTGCTATTGAGCAGCTGCTGGAGGCGGCCCGGCGTGAAATAGACGTCATTGCGCAAAATCCGGAGATACCTGATTTCGAAAATACCGTTGCAGCGCTTGAACGGGCAGGCAGGCAGCTGAACCGGGCGTCAGAAGTATTTTTTAACCTGCATGCGGCGGAGACCAATGATTACCTGGATGATCTGGCTCAGGAAATCTCCCCGATGCTGGCGGCTTACAGCAACGATATCATGCTGAACGAAGCGTTATTTCAGCGCATCAGGACGGTTGTTGATGCCATCGGTAGTCCCACGGACCCCAGGGCGGCCGGTCTGACCGGTGAGCAGGCCCGTTTACTGGATAAAACGTATCAGAGTTTCACCCGGAACGGAGCA
>CAZJKM010000114.1:0-8311 GCA_964546645.1 uncultured Sphingobacteriaceae bacterium | reverse complement strand
ATAAGCACATCGTTGCCTTGTTGCAGGCTGCAGGAAATAATGCCATTGGCCTGAGTGGGGCTGACGGAAATACCATCCGGGCGGTTAAACGACCCGTTAGCCAGATTGATTACGGATTTGCAGGCGATCTGCCTGATGATGCGGTGAATACAGAAAGTCTGAAGGCGTTTCTGGAAGCCGGCTTTACTCCGGTTTTTTCTGCTATCACCCATGATGGCAGTGGCCAGTTGCTGAACACCAACGCCGACACCATCGCTTCTGCACTTGCCGTTGCGTTGGCGGCTGTATATAAAACGGCATTGGTATACTGTTTTGAGAAGAAGGGGGTCCTGCGTGATGTGGAAGATACCGGCTCCGTTGTACGGGAAATCAGGGAACCGGATGTGGAGGCTCTTATCCGGGACGGTGTCGTGGCAGGCGGTATGATTCCGAAACTGCACAATGCCTTTGCTGCCATCAATCGCGGGGTAAGTGAAGTGTTTGTCGGGCATGCCGACGAGCTTGGCTCACTGCAGACCCATGTGTTTGGCACACGGATGCTGAAATGAAAATATCTGAAGTTATGGAGAAAATAGCTATTATCGGAGGAGGTAACATTGGCTTGTCGCTAGCCCGGGGGTTGGTGAACAAGCAGTATTGTGCTCCGGGAGACATCATCTTAACACGACGCAGTGTCAGATCGCTGGATGCAGAGCATGCGGAAGGGTTTCTGGTGAGTGAAGATAACAATGCAGCGACCGCCGGGGCCCGGATTGTGGTACTGGCCGTGTTGCCTCAGCAGCTGAAAAAAGTACTTGACCAGATTGCGCCTTCCATTGACCCGGAGAAACATCTGGTGGTGTCAGTCGCTTCCGGTGTCAGCTGTGCGGCCCTCCGGCAAAGCCTGGGAGAGCAGGTACAGGTCATTAGGGCTATGCCGAATACGGCAATTGCTATCGGACAATCCATGACGTGTATTGCCAGTGACCGGGCCAGTGATGAGCATTTCGCAGAAGTAACCCGCCTGTTCGAGACGGTAGGTTCTGTCGTAACGATTAATGAAGACCTGATGACGTCTGCCACAGCACTATGTGCCTGCGGGATCGCATTTTTTCTGCGCAGTATCCGTGCGGCGTCGCAAGGGGGGGTGGAAATCGGGTTTCATGCACACGATGCACTGAAGATGGCTGTACAAACCGCCAAGGGAGCCGCTGATTTGCTATTGCTGCATCAAAGCCACCCGGAAAGTGAAATTGATAAGGTGACGTCGCCGAAAGGCTGTACCATCGCCGGCCTGAACGAGATGGAACACCATGGGTTCAGTTCATCCCTCATCAAGGGAATCAAGCTTTCCGCATTAAAGGCCGGGGATCTTTATAAAGACTGACGATGTCTGATCATACACCGTTTATCCGCCTGTTACAGGAGTTGATCCGGACTCCTTCTTTCAGTAAGGAAGAGCAGCTTACCGGTGATCTCATTGAGCGCTTCCTGAAGGAGAGCGGGGTGGCTACACACCGGAAGTTGAATAATATTTGGGCGTATAACCTGTATGCGGACCCTGCCAAACCGACCATTCTGCTGAATTCGCACCACGATACGGTAAAACCGAACAGCGGCTATACGCGGGATCCCTTTGCAGCGGATATAGAGAACGGCATCTTATATGGCTTGGGTAGTAATGATGCCGGCGGGTGTCTGGTTTCACTGATTGCCGCGTTCCTGCATTTTTATGACAAAAAAGACCTGAAATATAATTTTTGCCTTGCTGCTACTGCGGAGGAAGAAATCTCGGGCAAAAACGGGATCGAACTGATTGTGCCTGACTTGGGGCCGCTGGATTTTGCTATCGTCGGTGAGCCGACCCAAATGCATCTGGCCGTTGCCGAAAAGGGTCTGGTGGTACTGGATTGTGTTGCGCACGGAAGAGCCGGACATGCGGCGCGGGATGAAGGAGACAATGCCATTTATAAAGCGATGCGCGATATTGCCTGGTTTGAAAACTATCGGTTTCCCCGGGAGTCAGCCGTGTTTGGCCCCGTTAAAATGAGTGTAACAATGGTCCAGGCCGGTTCGCAGCATAATGTAGTGCCCGCATCCTGCCATTTTGTGGTGGATATCCGGGTTACGGATGCTTATCGGAATGAAGAAATGGTTGATATCATCCGGCAACAGGTGTCATGCGAGGTAAAACCAAGATCATTGCGACTGAAGCCGTCGTCCATTGCAACCAGCCATCCGATTGTACAGGCCGGTATCGAGTTGGGTAGAAAAACCTATGGTTCCCCGACTACCAGTGACCAGGCTTTGCTCGACATCCCTTCGCTGAAGCTTGGGCCCGGCGATTCGGCCAGGTCGCATATGGCAGATGAGTTTATCGGGTTAGCCGAGATAGAAGAAGGCATTACCGGGTACATTCGTATCCTGGAACGGATCGTATAATGGTGGCCGCTCTTTCCGCGTCAGCGTTTTTTCTGATGACTGAATAGCCAGCGTAGAAACTCCGGCTCTGCAAAAGCGGGGTCCCAGCTATTGTGGTTGCTGTTTGGATAGAGGTTAAACCGTGGATTCGCCCCGTGCTTTTGCAGCTCGTTAACAATACGGATCGAGTTTTCAGGCAATACGATGTCATCCTTCTCTCCGTGAAATATCCATAGCGGAACCTGGCTGTATTTCCGGACATTCGCGGGATGATCGGCGCCACAGATAGCAAAAGCTGCAGCAAACAGGTTGCGGTTGCGGCGAAGAGCTTCAAACGTACCCATGGCACCCATGGAAAGCCCGCCGATATACATGCGGTCCGGATCGGTGTGCGCTTCTTTGAGGACCTGCTTTGTCAGCTTTTGTAATAAGGCCATTGCTTTTGTTGGCTTTCCCCCTTTCTTAAAGAAGAACTCTCTTTTCCCTGCTTCATTGATCCGGGTTGCTACGTTGCTCCAGTAGGAATCGGCCGGACACTGCGGAAAAATAACAATGGAGGGGTAGGAAAGCCTGACGGTGTCACGGAGAAAAAGATCTCCCCCATGCTTCAGTTGTTTCCTGTTATCGTTGCCCCGTTCGCCCGCCCCGTGCAGAAAGATAAGCACCGGGTACTTTTGGTCTGCCTGGTATTGATCGGGGTACAGTATCCGATAGGGAAGTGTATCGCCCTGATGCACAAATGTTTTAGCCTGATAGGCTGCCTGACTTTGTGCATGGGTGACATTATAAAGGCAAACTGACAGAATAATACAGATCAATTGCTTCGTTTTCATAGCAGGGCTTTGCTGTTCAGGTGCAAACCTACTATAAAAATGTGGTATTCAGAAAGGTCGTACCAAGTTTAGCGGGTTTTGTGTAAAAAAACTGTTTCGCATAAAAACATATCATTAAAATACGATATGTTTGATCTGGTTTGTATGTATTCTAAATGAAATAATATGTTATTACGACAGTTAACCGGAGTAGTATTGATGGCACTGGTCCTTACCGGCAGTGCCTTTCGCATGGTAGTAAAGGAAGAAACTTTTCAGGTGGATACCGGTAAGTCAAAGGTGCTGTGGACCGGAAAGAACGTAGCCGGAGGTAAACATACCGGTGAATTGAACATCAGCGCAGGAACATTGGTGTTCAACGGTAATCAGCTGACAGGCGGCCGTTTTCTTGTGGATATGAATAGTCTGACGGTAACCGATTTGCAGGGGGACCGTGCTGCGCGATTGGCGGGTCACCTGAAAAATCAGGACTTTTTTGATGCTCCGACGTTCCCCGAATCAGCTTTCACGATAACAAAGGTTGCCCGGGCTGCCCAAAAAGACCAGGTGAACATTACCGGGGATTTGCGGATCAGGGGTATTACCCATGCGGTGACTTTTCCGGCAACAATACACAAGGCCGGTCGTGACAGCGTGCATGCAACGGCTAAAGGGATAAAGATTGACCGCACCAAATTTGATATCAAATTCCGGTCGGGCAATTTCTTTTCCGGTCTCGGCGATCGGGCTATATCCGACGAGTTTGAACTGGATGTCGAGCTGTTTGCTGCAAAAAAATAACGCGTAAAGCCTGTTTGTTAAGCGGGGTCTATCTTAAATCCGTCATTCACCATGCGGACTTTACCAATGGTAATGTTCGTGGAATGGTAGAACAGACAGGTCCAGTTTTCTGCAACGGCCTGTTCGCCGTATTGTTGCCGCAGCTCCATGGAGTGATGTCCGTCATAATCGTATTTAGCAGCAAATCGACGCAGTAATTGTTCCGGTTCGGGCAGTACGTCACCGCCGAAAAAGAAATGTTCACCTGCGGCAAGCACATGAAACACCTGGTGGAATGGGGTGTGCCCGCCTGATAGTTCGTATACGATATCTTTATTCAGCTGTCCGTCGCCCTCCACCAGGTGCAGGTTCCCGCTTCGCTGCAGTACGTCAAAGACCGCTGTTTTATAAGAGTCTGATTTCCCGCTGTAGCCTTCTTCCCACTCACCCTGTTGTATGATATACTCGGCATGGGGAAATGCCAGACGGAGGCTGCCGTTTTTTTCTTCCACCATACCGCTGGCATGGTCCTGATGCAGATGCGACTGCAAAACAAGCGTGACGTCTTCCGGGGCGAAGCCCGCTTTGCGGATATTATTATGGAGGATCAGGTTCCCCACATCATCCTTAAAGCCTAAGCCGGTGTCCAACAATACCAAGTCGTTTCCGGTGTCAATCAGAAACGGCTGTACGTGTATAAAAAGAGACCTCTTCCGGTCAGACCGATGGTGTATGGCCGGATCAAAAGGAAGGAATGTTTTGGAACTGTCAACCGAATAGGAACCTTCGCTCAGAGCGTATGCTGTCATTGTTTTTTACGTATATTTACGGCCGGAACGCACAAACTTAGGGAAAGTTTGCCATTGGTTGATGAAAATATATGCAAAAAAGATGGGTACAACAGCAAGTGGCTGCAGCCGGTAAAGTAGCGTCGCTGAGCGCTGCACTCCGGATTGATGCGATACTGGCCGGCTTGCTGGTGCAACGGGGGGTGGAAACGTATGATGAGGCGCGGCTGTTTTTCAGACCAGGGTTTTCAGACCTCCATGATCCGTTTTTAATGCAGGATATGGCGGCAGCGGTAGCCCGCATCGGGCAGGCGTTGCGCGCCAATGAGAAAATACTGGTCTACGGTGATTATGACGTGGACGGCACAACCGCTGTTGCAGTGGTGTACAGCTTTTTTAAACACCTTCACGCCAGGGTAGGATTTTATGTGCCTGACCGGTATACGGAGGGGTATGGTGTTTCTGTGCAGGGGATTGACTATGCCATGAGCCAAGGTTATTCGCTGATCATTGCGCTGGATTGCGGCATCAAGGCCATTGAGCAGGTAACCTATGCTGCTGCACGGGGAATTGATTTCATTATTGGTGACCATCATATGCCCGGACAGCAGTTACCGGCAGCTTGTGCTGTACTCGATCCCAAACGTGGCGACTGCAGCTATCCTTATAAAGAACTGACCGGTTGCGGCATCGGGTTTAAACTGATACAGGCATTTGCCCGCACCAATGGGATTGCAGAAGCCGACGTGTTCTGTTACCTGGATCTTGTTGCCGTGAGTATAGCGGCTGATATGGTGCCGGTGACGGGAGAAAACAGGGTACTGGCATACCACGGGCTGCAACAGCTGAATGCCAATCCATCGGTTGGTTTACGGGCATTGATCGAGTTGTCGGCTGCAAAGGACCGTCTGACGATCAATGATATTGTTTTTCAGATAGCCCCGCGTATTAATGCTGCCGGCAGGATCAAGCACGCCGCGGAGGCCATACGGTTGCTGACGGCTTCCAGTCTGCATGAGGCACGGCAGTATAGCGGGCCGCTCAACGAACACAACCTGTTGCGCAAGGATGTCGACCTGCGTATTACGGAAGAGGCCCTGGCTATTATAGATGGAGATGAATATATGCGTGGTGGGAAATCCACTGTTGTTTATAAAGCAGACTGGCATAAGGGTGTTATAGGTATTGTCGCTTCGCGGCTTACCGAGAAATATTACCGCCCCACGGTGGTGCTGACGAAGGTCAACGGACACGTTACCGGTTCTGCCCGATCGATAGAGGGGTTTGACCTGTATGAAGCCCTGAGTGAATGTGACGGACTGCTGGATCAGTTTGGTGGCCATAAGTATGCCGCCGGTCTCACGATGAAGGCTGAAAATGTGCCGGCTTTCAGCCGGCGCTTTGAGGAAACGGTTGCAAGGCGGATCACCCCGGAAATGATGGTCAGGGAGATCGGTATTGATGCCTGCCTGAGCCTGTCACATATCGACGAGCGCTTTATCCGGGTACTGAAACAATTGGAGCCATTTGGCCCGGGGAATCAGGCTCCTGTTTTTCTTTCGTGCGGTGTGGTGGTGATGGGGCAGGCCTGGATAGTTGGCAATAATCATCTGAAGCTGACGGTCCGACAGGGAGAAGGTGCTGGGTTTGATGGCATTGCTTTCGGACAGGGAGACCGTTTGCCGGAAATTAACAGAGGGGTGCCGTTTGATATCTGTTATACGATTGAAGAGAACAACTGGCGTCATAAAAAGGCGATCCAGTTAAATATAAAAGGGATCCGGTTGGTCAACTGATTATCTTTCAGCGAATGGAGAAAAAGATTTTAAAGGCAGAGCACCTGATTAAGAAATACAAGCAACGTACGGTTGTCAATGATGTGTCCTTTGAGGTGTCACAGGGTGAAATTGTCGGGCTTCTTGGCCCTAATGGTGCGGGGAAGACGACCTCGTTTTACATGATCGTGGGCCTGATCAAGCCCAATGAGGGACATGTATACCTTGGGGAAGAGGAAATTACGGCCGATCCGATGTATCGCCGGGCGCAGAAAGGAATTGGTTACTTGGCCCAGGAAGCGTCGGTTTTCCGGAAACTTTCTGTAGAAGATAACATCATGGCCGTGCTGGAGATCCATTACCCGCAAAAAGTGGATCGACAGGAAAAGCTGGAAGAGCTTATCCATGAATTCAGCCTTCATAAAGTTCGTAAGAACCGGGGTGACCTGTTGTCGGGCGGTGAACGCAGGCGGACGGAGATTGCGCGGGCATTAGCGGCAAACCCGAATTTTATTTTACTGGATGAGCCGTTTGCCGGTGTGGACCCGATCGCGGTTGAAGAGATCCAGAGTATTGTCTCCAAACTGAAGAAGAGAAATATCGGTGTACTGATCACAGACCACAATGTCCAGGAAACGCTTTCCATCACAGACAGGGCTTATTTGTTAACAGAAGGGCGTATTTTTCTGACAGGGACTCCTGAGGAGATCGCTGTGGACGAACGGGCCCGGAAATTCTACCTGGGACAGCATTTTGAATTGCGCAGAAAAAAGTTGTAATTACGTATTCGTTTTGTAAGATGGCTTATACCTGAAGATGGCGTTTGTAAACTCTATATTTACCTGGTTCATGAAAAAGCGTATCCACCAGATTGAGCTGTTCATGAAATATCCGCATGAGGTGCAGGACGAGTGGTTTAATAGTCTGATATCCGCTGCGCAGGCGACTGAATGGGGGCGGAAGTACGATTATGAATCGATTGTCACACCGGAAATATACAAGGAGAGGGTACCCTTGCAGGATTATAATAGCCTGAAGCCGTATATTGACAGGATGATCCAGGGGGAACAGAATATTCTGTGGCCTTCTGATATCAAATGGTTTGCTAAATCATCCGGCACAACGGCCGACAGAAGTAAATTTATTCCGGTCAGCGAAGAAGCTCTTGAGGACTGCCATTTCCAGGGGGGGAAGGATCTGCTGACGATTTATTGCCACAACCGGCCTGACGCAAAAATATTTACCGGGAAAGGGTTGGTACTTGGGGGCAGCAGCCAGATCAGTCAGCTGAATGCTGAATCGATGTACGGTGACCTGTCGGCCATCCTGATCAGGAATCTGCCTTTTTGGGCGGAGATGTACCGCACTCCGGACATTGAGGTAACGCTGAATCCGAATTTTGAAGAAAAAATAGAAGATATCGCCCGGATTACCATTCAGGAGAATGTCACGAACCTTTCCGGTGTGCCAACCTGGAACGTGGTATTGGCCAAGCGTATCCTTGAACTTACCGGAAAAGAGCACCTCCTGGAGGTTTGGCCTAATCTGGAATTTTACTTTCATGGCGGTGTGAGCTTCAAACCGTACAGGGAGCAGTTCAGGAAGCTGATCCCTTCGGATAGTATGTACTATCTGGAAAATTACAATGCCTCTGAAGGTTTTTTTGCCGTACAGGATCAGGCTGATTCGGAAGACCTGCTGCTCATGCTTGATTACGGTATCTATTATGAATTTCTGCCGTTTGAGCAGCTGGAGC
>CAZJKM010000113.1:4875-8349 GCA_964546645.1 uncultured Sphingobacteriaceae bacterium | reverse complement strand
TGGCATTTAACTATGCCGAACTGGCCAAGCAATTCGGTGGTTTACCGCTTATCAAGGAAGTAATTGATCCTGGAAATGTTCCTGAGTATGCAAGAAGTTCTTATGATGAAACCATTGCTTATATTGTTCAGCTCTGTGATGAGGCGGCAGCAGATTTGCCGCTAAGTCAGCCTGATTCTGATCTTGGCAGGGCAACTAAAGGAGCAGCATTGGCTTTAAAAGCGCGTATGTTACTGTATGCAGCAAGTCCGTTGTGGAATGATTCAAGTAATGATCCAGGTGATGACCCTACCAGGCTGCCGGTGTATGGAAAGCCTGATGCAAACAAATGGGTTAAAGCAGCCCAGGCAGCGGCAGATGTAATTAAGCTGGGAGTATATGATTTGCACCAGGACCTGTCAACATTATTTAATACCCGCACCAATAGCGAGATCATTTTCGCGCGTATGCAGGAGCCTATGGCTTATTTAAATAACATCATCGTTCCTTATAAATTATACAGCGGAACAGGAGCTGCTATTTTAGGAGGGTTTAGCCAGAGTACCTATAATATGATCAAGGAATATGAGGTTATCAAAGACGGGGTTGCTTATTCCATAGATGATGCTGCTTCCGGGTATGATCCGCAGGATCCGTATAAAAACAGGGATCCCCGTTTTTATCGGGATAATATCTATAATGGTGCAAAGGTAAGGTTTGGCGGGATAGATAAGACGGCAGAATTTGGCGAAGTTGCTGCGGGTGTAGCTAAAACGCCGGCGCATAATTATCCGCTTAGCCCGACCAGTGCTTTTGTGTATAATGTTAAGTTTGCTGACCTGACGTTAAATATAACGGCGGATGCACGTACTCCCGCCAATAATTCAAGGACAAACCAGAATTACCCCTATTTACGTTATGCTGAAGTATTATTAAATTATGCTGAAGCTATGAATGAGGCGCATGGTAATAATGTTGACCCTTATGGCACAACAATGACGGCATTGCAGGCATTAAATAAAGTCCGCACAAGAGCCAAGTATGTTGCCGGCAAACCTGAGTACCTGGGTTATACCGGTGGTATGCCGGAAATCGCTTCAGGACTAAGTAAAGATCAGTTCACGGCTAAGTTACGGCATGAACGCCGTGTGGAGCTTTGTTATGAAGAGCATCGTTTCTGGGATGTCCGTCGTTGGAAGTCAACGCCTGAAACAGTTATTCAGGCACATGTGCCGGTATGGACATCGCCGACCACCGTGCAGTATCAGATCCGGAATATAGAAACCCGTCCGTGGTTAGAAAGAATGTACCGTATGCCGATACCACAACCTGAGGTATTGCTTAACCCCGCTCTTGTTCAAAATCCGGGGTGGGAGTAGTTTAGAAGAACGGTTTATATAGTTAAGTTAGTTTTCGTTTCGTTATCGTTTAAAAAAGTTAGAAATTATAAGTAATTTGCAGCCCGTGATTTGCTGGTCGCAATTTTTCTTTCGCAGTCCACAAATGAAACCAGTGAACAGCAAAGAGCAAACTGCGACCAGCAATAAATTATCAGATGACGAAGAAACTTAGCCGCAGAAAATTCCTGGCCAACTCTTCCCTGGTTACCGCCGGGGTGGCGCTTGGCAGCAGACTGTCCGGGAGTACGCCTGCTCCCGGACATCAGGATTTTTTTAACCTGATGGAAGAGATCAGGAAATACCCGAAAATTGATGCCTACTGCACAGGAATCCCTAACATGGCATTTGCGGATAAGTTTGGCATTGAAAAAATGTTTGTGGGCATGCCCATGACTTTTGAAGAATGGGCCCCTGACCATTTCCGGAAAACCAATACCGCGTTGATTGACCTGATGAAAAAGCACCCCGGCCGGGTGGTCGGACAAATGACACTCAACCCGCTCTACCGGAAGGAATCGCTGGAAGAGATCGACCGGTGTACGGATGCCGGCATGGTGGGAACGCGTCTTTTTTTTCACGCCAAAATAAATGATCCGGTATACGAGCCCATCATCAAAAAGTTGACTGATCTAAAAATGATTATATTTGTGCACGGGGAAGCACAGCTGGGTGTCGGTGGGTATGAAATGAAATATGATATCGGACGTCCGCACACCGTATCCCGCCCGGAAGATTTTGTGGAAGCCGCCAAACGCTATCCGGAGTCCCTGTTCCAGTTTGCCCACATCGGTGGAGGAAGCGACTGGGAATACATGTGTAAATGTTTCGCCGATTATCCGAATATATATGTGGATACGGCCGGCAGCAACAATGAGGAATATATGATTGATTTTGCCTTGCAGCAACTGGGTGAGGACCGCCTGTTTTTCGGTACGGACAATAGCTATTATCAGTCTATCGGCAAAATTATAGCGTCGGGGTTAACAGAAAGCCAGAAGCACAAGCTGTTTTATGGCAACTACCAGGCACTGCTGAAACGCGGGGGGTATAATGGTCATTGACATCCATACACGGGTTGGGCACTGGCCGTTCAGGAAGTTGCGCTACAACACGTGCAGGGAATTAGTGGAAAGGATGGACCGCTTCGGCATCAGCCGCTCAGTGGTCAGTTCCATAAACGGCATTTTTTACAGCAATGCCCAATCCGCCAATGAAGAGTTGTACGAAGAAATACAATCAGACAAGCGGTTTAAGAATCGTTTTATTCCGTTAGCAGTGCTAAACCCACTGTATACCTCCTGGGAGAAGGACCTGCTGACCTGCCACCAGCAGTTCGGGATGCGCGGTGTGTGTATTTATCCGCAGTACCACGATTATGACTGCAGCCATCCCGGCCTGATTGAACTGGTGCAGGCCGCCCGCGAACTGGGGATGCCCGTGGCCATCACCTTTCGCATGGTGGATAACCGGCGGCGATCGTGGATGGATATCGAAAAGGAATGGTCGCTGGCTGATTTTATGCCGCTGATCAGTGCCGTACCGGATGCGAAATACCTGCTGCTGAACCTTTCATCCGGTTACCGGCTGAATGACCAGCAGATGGCGGTCCTCCACAATACGAATTTTCTGCTGGATACGTCGGGCAGAAGCATGGCCGACATGCCGGGGATCATCCGGCTGTTCGGAGCAGAAAAGATCGCCATGGGATCGCACTCGCCGATGCTGGACAGCCTCACGGGCTTATTGCGTATCGTCTCCTTATTGGATGCAGAAGCAGATGAGCGGATGAAACAATTGATGCTGGCAGGCAATGCTCAGTCGTTTTTTAATTTATCAGATACAAAATAGAAAATGTTATGAAACAGGAACCAATGAACCGTCGCCACTTTTTAGGCAACAGCGCGACAGCCGTAGCAGCTGCAGCCGTCGGAAGCGCATTACCCTCAACGGGCTTTTCCATGGTGAAATCTGCAGATAAACTGGCTGTACTGGGCGGAACTCCCGTGCACCAGGGCCGGCTTGGCCTTTCCTGGCCGCACATCGATGAAGAGCTGGTCGAATCTGTTGTTAAGACAACCCGTAGTGGGATCTGGAG
>CAZJKM010000113.1:0-4775 GCA_964546645.1 uncultured Sphingobacteriaceae bacterium | reverse complement strand
TGCGGAACGGCTGAAGCAATACCGTGAGCAGCTCCACCTTCCGAACTGCGACCGGGTCGCCGATGAAACACTGGTCTCCTTCTCGGGCAGCGGGACGCTGCTGGGAACACGACAGGAAATGGATAAAATTGTACAGGCCATTATGAAAGTATACGAAAACCGTGACAAACTCACTTCTTTATAGTTCAGAATCAGATGACAGCCATTAACCGAAGAAAATTTATTGCCGCAACGCTGCAAACAACAGCTGCGTTGAGTATTCCTGGCCTGGTGGAGGCGCGGGCAGAAACGGCACCGGATACGTTGGCACCCGTAGCCGGCAAGGCACCGGGTATCATTGATACCAACGTTAACCTGTTTGATTTCCCCTTCCGGAAACTGAAATACGGAACGACGGAAGCATTGGTCAAAAAATTGCATCAGCACCGGGTTGTAAAGGCCTGGGCCGGAAACTTTGAAGCCCTTTTTTCAAAGAACCTGGATGCTGTCAATGCCCGTCTTGCTGAAGAGTGCCGGAAAAAAGGGAAGAACATGCTGGTCCCGTTCGGCTCGGTCAACCCGTCCTGGCCGGATTGGGAAGAAGACGTCCGACGATGCCAGGAACTATACAAAATGCCGGGCATACGGATTTTTCCGTTATACCAGACGATCGATTTTGGCAGCCCCCAATTCGCCAGGCTGCTGCAGCTCGTGGCGGAGCGCGGCCTGATCCTACAGATCGTAGGCGACGTGGAAGATATACGCCATGTTCATCCGATCGTGACCTTACGGGGCACAAAGTTCGATCTGCTGCCGGACCTGTTAAAAAAAGAACCGAAGGCAAAAGTGCAGCTGCTGCACTGGAACGGCCGCGTAGGCGGAAAGCTGTTGGACCGCCTGATGGCGGAAACCAGCGCCGTGCTGGACATTTCACGGCTGGAATCGAACGGAGCGGTCGGCCGGCTGATCGAAGGGAATATGTGGAGCGGGGGCACAAAGCCTGTCCCGGTGGAACGGCTTCTTTTCGGATCCCACGTGCCATATTTTCCGTTGGAAGCCAACCTGCTCCGGCTGTTTGAGTCGCCCCTGAGCCTTGATCAGCTCACGGCTATCATGCACCGGAATGCAGAGCGCTTTTTTTCCACATCACAAAGCTAACCCATCTTAACAAACGATCTGCATGCAACAAGATACACCTTTCGCTATTGACCCGCGCCTGTACGGGATTCCCAACCGGGAAGAGTTGCGCGGCTACCGTATCTGGGATACCCATTACCATGGATTCTGGAATTACACGGATCCGGTGAAACAACACCGGGATATGATGTTTTACGTCAACCGGATGGGCATTGAACGGGTGCTCGCCATTGATCTTGGCGGCACACTGGACCGCCCGTTGATCCGGATGCCTTATACCGAAGAAGTTCTTGCCGTACTGGATAAAGAGCGGGATCACCTGTCGGGTATTATCACCATTGATCCCGGTTTTCCGGACGAGAGCTGTGAAAAAATGAAGGAATGGGTCGTCAACGGCCCCTGTGTCGGCATCAAGTATGTCGGCGGCAACCGGATGGGCATTACCTGCGACCACCCCAATAACGATCAGATCATCCGGTATGCGACCGAAATCGGGGCCGTCATCTACATCCATACCTGGATCAAAGTCGGCGGAACACCACCCTACCCGGGAGGCGGCAACCTGTCCGGAGAATCCACTCCCATGAATGTGGCCGTGCTGGCACAACGTTTTCCGGATGTCCAGATGATATGCGGGCATTCAGGTGGCGACTGGGAGCTGGGTATACGGGCCATCCGACCCTACGAAAACGTACTCCTTGAGTTCAGCGGGGCGGACCCCCAGTCGGGATCCGTGGACCTTGCGGTGAATATGCTGGGTGCTGACCGCATTGTGTGGGGTGGGCACGGGCCATCACGCTCGTACGCAACAGAGCTCGCCAAAGTACTGGATGCCTCCATCGGCCACGAAGACCGGATGAAGATATTCGGCCGGAATTACCGCCGGCTGGCAGAGCCGATATTCCGCAAAAAGGGACAGCCTATTATTGTTTAGTCAGATGAACAGGATATACTTCTGGCTTACCATAGCCCTGTTATGCGTATGGTACATACCGGTAACAGCTGCACAACAACCCGGCACAACGATTTCCATCAAAGCCATCAGCGGGATGCAGTATGACGTTGTGCGGTTCCAGGTCAAACCGGGTGAGCGGGTCACCCTCACCCTGGAGAATGCGGACGACATGGCGCACAACCTGATCGTCGTCGCCCCCGGTACCCGTGAAAAGGTGGCCAATGCCGCCCTGGAACTGGGCGAAAAAGGACCGGCGATGAACTACGTCCCCGAATCACCGGATGTGTTATGGTCCATTCCGCTGATCTACCCGGGTGAGAAAAAATCAGTGACGTTTACTGCTCCCAACAAGCCGGGAGCCTATCCGTATGTCTGCACCTATCCCGGCCACGGCTTCATCATGTACGGCGTCATGTACGTGTCCAATGACAAGGAGATGCCGGATATCCATACAGACAAGCATATCCCCCAAGGGGCTGCCGGACAGCACCACGAACACCAGGCCCTACATCCCTATAAAACCGTTGCTCCTTACTGGTACCGCGTTTTCCTGGAAGAATCCAGCCTCTCAACCATCGCCGTCCACTTACCCGGGTCGGTTTCCTATGCCTGGGATACGGAAACCTGCCGGCTGCGCGTGATATGGACCGGCGGCTTTCTGGACAACACCGACCTGTGGCATGGCCACAAAAATGCCTACGCCCATATTCAGGGAACGGTCTTTTTCAGGGATTCCCTGCCTTCCGTACCGATCCGTACCGGTGACGGATCAAAGGAGTCCGCGGCTGACTATAAAGGCTACCGGATCGTTAACCGGTATCCGGAATTTCATTATGTGATCGACGGTAAGGATGTCTTTGAGCTGATACAGGAAAACCCGGACGGCAGCGGCCTCATCCGAACGATCCGTATCCCGGAAGCAGACGGGCCGGTGTGGTTCTCATTGGGGTCTGCAAAGGACGTCGACTATACGTTTTCTTTCGGTGACAAACAGGCCCGGTTACCGCTGGAACAGGGGAAGCAGATCCGGTTATCGGCGGAACTGGCCCGGAAGTTTACCATACACATGACAAAAAAATAAAAACAAACATACACAGCGTATATGAAACTGATTACTACCGGATGGTTTACAGCAGCAGCACTTGTTTTAACAACGCTGCTGTCCTGCTCATCGGAAGATCCCGGTAAACCTTCTTATGTTGTTGAAGATATTACCATGCCCGAAGGTCTGGATGCGGAGACCGGCGGTATTTCCTTCTTTCCCGACGGACGGCTGGCAGCCTGTTTCACGCGCGGGGAAATCATGGTCTACTCGCCCGAAACCCGTGAATGGACCCTCTTCGCCGAGGGCCTGCATGAACCGTTAGGACTGATGGCGATCAGCAACAGTGAGGTGCTGGTGATGCAGCGTCCGGAACTCACCCGGGTTGCCGACACCGACGGGGACGGCCAGGCTGACCTGTACGAAAAAGTTACTGCAGACTTTGGCTTGTCCGGCAACTACCATGAATTTAACTACGGACCTGTGAAAGACAGGGAGGGTAACCTGTTCATTGCACTGAACACTGCCTCGTCCGGAGGAAAGATCCGGCCGAAGGTACGTGGCGAGCTGAAGCTGGAAGGCAGGGATGGTGAAAGCGGAATGAAACAAATGTTCTCTGCGGTACCCTACCGCGGATGGGTGATGAAACAAACCCCTGATGGCAAGCTCCTCCCCTACGCTTCGGGCTTTCGTTCGCCCAATGGCGTGGGTATTGATCCGGAAGGGAATCTGTTCGTAACGGATAACCAGAGCGACTGGGTGGAGACCAGTACCCTGTACCATGTGCAGGAAGGGAGGTTTTACGGCCACCCTGCCAGCCTGGTATGGGAAGAAAACTGGGACAAAGGCAGCCCTTTTAACCTCCCGATCAGCGAACTGAACGCTAAACGGACCAAACCGGCCATCCAGTTTCCGCACGGGATCATCGCCAATTCTCCTTCGCAACCGGTATGGGACACTACCGGCGGCAACTTCGGGCCGTTTTCAGGACAGATATTTGTCGGGGAAATGAACCACAAAAGGCTCGTCCGTGTGATGCTTGAGAAGGTCGGAGGTGAATTCCAGGGAGCCTGTATCCCGTTCCTGGACAACCAGCTGAACATCGGTAACAACCGGCTGGCCTTTGCCCCGGACGGGAGCCTCTGGGTAGGAAAGATCACACACGGCTGGGCAGGCGATAAGGGTATCCAGCGGATTTCCTTCACCGGTGTACCGCCTATGGATATCTATTCCATGAAGCTGACCAAAGACGGGTTTGACATCTCCTTTACCCAGCCTGTCAACAGGGACTCTGCGCTGAACAAAGACAACTACAAACTCCGGCATTACTTCTACGAATACAAGAAAAAGCCGTTCGATGAGCCTATTGACAAATCCACACAGGTGGATATTCAACAGGTGCCGATTGCAGACCTATCCCTGTCGGGTGACGGGAAAACCGTTTCCCTGAAGTTGGACGAACTGAAAGCAGGGTATGTCTACGAACTGATCCTGGAAAATATCAAAAGCAAAAAAGGACGACCGCTGGAAAGCACGATCGCCTGCTATACGCTCAACCGGTTGTTGGAGTAGATGAGCGCCATACTACCAGGCACTCATCTCCGGCTCTGATCAGTGATCACTATATCTGCAATGACCGGAAGGTGATCTGCGTCATTTAAT
>CAZJKM010000112.1:0-8501 GCA_964546645.1 uncultured Sphingobacteriaceae bacterium | reverse complement strand
AATGGCAGATTTTAAAGAGATGTACAAAAATCCTTTTTTTGCAATTTTAATTTCCTATATGGAAGTATTGCCAATTGGAGTAGTGGTTGCATTGGTAAGTGCATTAATCTTAAAAAAGAAAAACAAAAATCTATGAGAAAGGACGACCCACAAAACAAACTGACAGAAAAATGAAAAATCGAAAAACCAAATGAACATAATTGAACAACAAATATTAGACACTTGGTTTATCAATCACAGAACCAACTTAAAACTTTTAGATAACCTAACAGAAGAGGCTTTGATGCTCACAACTTCAAAACGTGGGGGCGGAAGCGTAGGTCATCAATTAGCGCACATTTACAATGTTCGTTTTTGGAAACTTGAAAAATTCAACAAAGAACTTGTAAAAGATTTGACAACCATTCAAGCAGAGGACACTAAAACTATTGCTATGTTGAAAGATTGTCATACCATTTCTGCCGACTTGATTGCAGAAGTATTGAAAAAAGGAATTGAAGATAACGGAAATGTAAAAGGCAACAAACGTGGGCTTGTTCCATTGCTTGGATATTTTATTCACCACGAAGCACATCATAGAGGAAACATTTTACTGACATTAAAACTTTGTGATTTCAAACTCACAAACGAGCTGAAATATGGAATTTGGGAGTGGAACAAAATATAAAACACCAACCGCTAACAAAAAAATATGAAAAAAGTAATTGCAGCTATCAATACGACACTTGACGGAATTTGCGACCATACAGCAAGTATTCCAGATGAAGAAATACATCAACATTACACTGACCTGTTAAGCAACGCAGACACTATTCTATATGGCAGAACAACGTATCAACTTATGGAATTTTGGCGAACAGTTTTAGAAAAACCTTCGGAAGAAAAATCAATGAATGACTTTGCTATGGCTATTGACAAAATCCAAAAAATTGTTTTTTCTCATACGCTTAAAAATGTAGATTGGAAAAGTGCAAAATTAGCGAACAGAACCCTTGAAGAAGAAGTTTTAGAGCTCAAACAACAATCGGGTAAAGATATTTTAGTCGGCAGTAGAAGTTTAATCATACAACTAATGAAACTTAATTTAATTGATGAATATCAATTTTGTATTCACCCTGTTGTAGCAGGTGGCGGTTTACCATTATTTGAAAATATAAACGACAGAACTGTTTTTAAGCTCATAAAGACAAAAACATTTAGTGGCGGTGCGGTAACACTTTATTATGAACCGAACGACAAATAAAGAAATTAGAAATACAATAAAATGCACGACAAAAATAAAGAAAGGGTTTACAAAATGTCTTTTGCAGGAGTTTATCCGCATTACATTGCAAAAGCCGAGAAAAAAGGACGAACCAAAGCCGAAGTGAACGAAATCATCTTTTGGCTGACAGGTTATGACGAGAAAACATTACAAAAACATCTTGACGACAAAACCAATTTTGAAGATTTTTTCAATCAGGCAAAAATCAACCCGAACGCATCGAAAATCACAGGTGTAATTTGCGGTTATCGTGTAGAAGAAATAGAAGAAAAGCTGACACGGGAAATCCGGTATTTAGATAAGCTGATTGACGAATTAGCAAAAGGAAAAGCTATGGAAAAAATTTTGAGAAAATAAACAACATAAAGACAAAATAATTATGCAAACAAACCATCAATCAAGATATCAAACAATAATTAAAGCATCTGTAGAAAAAGTTTGGAAGGCTTTAACCAATCCCAAAATGGTGAAACAATATTTCTTCGGCTCAAATCAGGAAACAGACTGGAAGGTTGGTAGCCCAATCTTATGGACAGGCGAATACGAAGGGATAACCTATGTGGACAAAGGTGTGGTTTTGGAATTTTTGCCAAATGAGAAACTTTCGTATAGCTATTTAAGCAGTTGGAGTGGATTGGAAGACAAACCTGAAAATTATCTTTGGGTTTCTTACGAAATTAAACCTACGGACATCGGTACGGAACTAATCATAATACAATCCAATTATGATGAAGAAAAAGTAAAACATTCTGCTGAAAATTGGGCTGTAGTTATAGACGGTTTAAAAAAACTTGTAGAAGAATAACAATTCGTAAAGAGTAAGAAAGCAGCATCAAGAATTAAAACTTGCCAGCTACTAACACCGGTTTTGCGTCAGGCGGGGTGAACGGCTAAGTTGAAAGTTCGTACTTCGTAAGCCGCCAACCGTTAGCATAGCAGCAACCCTAAGACGACCGTTCAGCCTTAAACTTTCGGGTTGACCAAATGACCTTTCCGAACAGACAAGACAAAAAATCAGACTGACTTGTTCATCTCAAATATTTATCGCAATATTGCAATTTGAAAATATAAAATAGATAATGGGAGCGACAAAAACCGAACATTTTACAGACAAGCAAAACGCCATTGCGACACTCGCAAAAGCGTTGGGACACCCTGCAAGAGTGGCAATCGTTGAGTTTTTAATGCAAGTGGACACTTGCATTTGTGGCGACATCGTAAACGAACTGCCACTTGCACAACCGACAGTTTCGCAACACTTGAAAGAACTCAAAAATGCAGGACTGATAAAAGGAAGTATTGAGGGTAACGCCATTTGCTACTGTATTGACGAGAAAGCCATTGAGAAACTGCAAAGCTATTTCACTGACATTTCAACCAAACTCACGAATAAGAAAAACAATTGTTGTTAATCAAAAACGAATAAAAATGAAGCTATCACAATTCAAACAGCATTTGGACAATGTTTCACAGCTAAACTTTGTTCAACCAAACGGAACTTTTGTTCCAAGACATTTCCACATAACCGAAGCAGGTTTGACAACCAAACATTTTATTGATTGTGGCGGAACAGTGCGAACAGAAAAGACGGTTAGTTTTCAGGTTTGGTCTGCAAATGACTTTGACCACAGACTTGAACCGCAAAAACTTCAAAAAATAATTGATATTTCCGAGCCACTTTTCGGGAACGAAGATTTGGACATTGAAATAGAATATCAAACGGAAACAATCAGCCGTTTTGGCTTAGATTTTAGCGGAGATAACTTTTTGCTTACAACAAAGCAGACAAATTGTTTAGCAAAAGACCATTGCGGAATACCGCAAGAAAAACCGAGAATAAAATTATCGGAATTGCAAACGGTTCAAACTTATTGCTGTTCACCAGATTCAGGTTGCTGTTAGTAATGAAAGAACAATTATCAAATACAAGAAACCAATTATCATCACAATATCTGTAATTGTGCTATAACTCTTTTTCGGCTTTGACCCAAAGTTTGCATCATCAACATCATTTGGTTATTTGTTTAAGGCTATGGACAAGAAAAAAATATTAGTGCTTTGCACAGGAAATAGTTGCAGAAGTCAAATAGCTGAGGGCTACTTGCGACACTTCGCAGGTAATAAAGCTGACGTTTACAGTGCAGGCGTGGAAACTCACGGAGTAAACCCGAAAGCCGTTGCCACAATGCAAGAAGACCGCATTGACATTTCAAATCACACTTCAAACAACATTGACGAATATCGCACCATTGACTTTGACTTCATAATTACGGTTTGCGACAATGCGAAAGAGCGTTGCCCTTTCTTTCCGACAACAGCAAAAAAGTTTCATCAAAACTTTCCCGACCCTGCAAAAACGACAGGAACAGATAAAGAAATAAAAGAACAGTTCAGACAAGTCAGACAGCAAATCAAAGACTATTGCAGACAGTTTATAGCGGATAACTTGTAAGAGTATGCTGCTAATAGCGGTCATTTTAGGACGACAGTAAACAGACAAATGAATGGTAAAATCAAATATGAATTTTTAACAAGAACTTGGTGACATTCATCCCCCAATGGTTGGCACTTCGTTTCGCTTCCGACAGACATTGCAAAAGAGATAAGAGAAAAGAGAAAACCTTAAATGGCAAGAAGAAGGTTGGGGACGGCTGAAAGCAACAGCAAAAATTGACAATTACAAAATCAAACGGAGTCATTAAAACGGAAACCGTCAATAGGTATAATATCTGCTGTTATCATATGATAATCGGTAACGGTTCTCGCATTAGCGACAGGATGGGGGCTACCTGCCATAGCGCCGACGGCAGCGGTTCCACATCACTATCGCGGAACCATTTGCGCCCGCGCCGGTACTCAGCCACAGGAAGCTTACCCCGCTGTGTGAACCGGTATATTGTTTTTTTCTCAACCCCGATGCGGTCGGCGGCATATTCAGTTGTACGCAACACGTCCCGGTCAGTCGCTTCATCCGGCGTTTAACCGACGGAAAGCGCTTTTCGGATGGCGATAATACGATTTCGGCGGTAGTTCTGCGGTTTTTAGGGTATTTGAAGAGATATGGTACGGATTTTATGGCGGCGCCATAAAAAAGCCGGCCCTATTGCTAAGACCGGCTTACCGTTTTTTAATCCGTTATGCTTACAATCTCTTAATACGGATATCCTTGAAATGCACTTCAGAACCGTGTCCGAGGAAGCCGATATGGCCGCTCTTTCGTTTCAGGCCCGGATGCTCCTTTCCGTCCAGCGTTCCGTTTTTCGTGGCTTTCGCCAGGTCACCGTCCAGGATAACCGTGCCATTCAGTGTCACACGGATCTTATCTCCTTTTACGTAAATCTCCTGCTCATTCCATTCACCGACCGGCTTCAGGAAACCTCGTTTTGCTGCGATCAGGCCATAGGCAGATCCGTGGTATTGGTACGTTTCCAGCTTCTTATAGATATCCGCTGTATTGTCCAGCACCTGGATCTCAGTACCCTCATAAGCCGCATTACCCGTCAGCGGCGCACGGATACCGATCCCGTTATTCGCCCCCGGTGTCAGCCGGAAGGAGAAACGGTAGATAAAATCGCCATACTCTTCTTTGCTGTACAGGTTGCCGCCGGAACCTTTTGTCGGGAAAATAGCCAGCGTTCCTTCTTCACTGACCACATAGGCATCCGTGTTACCGGTCCAGTGATCCAGGTTTGTACCGTCAAACAGCACCTGATACCCTTCTTTTTCCTCCTCTGCACTCAGCTTAAATACCTCTTTCCGGGGAATCTCACGCACATAGATATCCCGGTAGTACACCACCGTGCCATGTGCCTGCAGTTCCAGCTGCTCAATGGGGAATATCGGCTGGTCACGGTCCCAGTAATTCTCCATGACCACCTCATCCGTCACCAGTTCGCCGTTCAGGTAAACCGTCACCTTATCACCCACCATGGTAATTTTAAACGTATTCCATTCCCCCAGCTGGTTATCTGCTACTTTCAGGGGTTTGGTTTCGTGTTTTTTATTGTTATACAGCCCGCCGGATCCGACCTGCGCACCTGACTTTACGCGCGAGGTATCCCAGATCTGTACCTGTGGGGAACCCCGCAGGTAGACACCGGCATCACCTTCCTTGCCATGCTTATCCAGCTTCCAGTCGACCAGCATTTCAAAGTCGCCGTAATGCTTCTGCGCCACAATGTTATCCCCTTTCCCGGTAAAGACGAGCTCCCCGTTCTGCACCTTCCAGCCGGAACGCATCACTTCATCCGCTTTTTCCTGCTTTTCGGCAAGTGTCTTCGCATCCATTTGGGCGCGCTTGATCGGGTTTTCCACCAGGCCTTTCCAGCCGGCCAGGTCTTTGCCGTTGAATAAGGATACATACCCGGCACCTTTCGGCATTTCTGCCAGGTGTTTGCTGATCGCTTCGCGCAGGTATCCGCTTTCTGATCCGGTGAGGAGTTCCGTTACCCGGTTAAGCAGGCGTCTTACATCCTGTCCGTAGAAGCTTTTATCCGCCAAAGCAATTTCCATAACGGTATTGGCGGCTACCTGCTGCAGCTCCTTATCATCCAGGCAGCTGCCTGCAAACAACAATGCCTGGTAGGTTTTGGAGAATTCCAGTGTACGCAGGATCAGTCTTTTCTGATCGGCTGTCCGGGCAACGGCAAAGGCCTCCCGGAGGTTCAGCACTTTTTGCTCATTGGTCAGCGGCGCATCCTGTCCGTTCATCCGGACGATACCTTTAATAATGGCATCCTGCAATGCTGCATCATTGGAAGCACGGCTCTGTTCCATCAGGGAAGGCAGGGCCTCTCCGCCATTCCAGGAAGCGAGCGCCTGTACGGCAGCGGTGTGAAGCGTTGTTTCTTTACCGATAGACGATTTCACCGCCGACAGCGCATCGACTCCGCCGATACCGGCAAGGATACTGAAATAGTCCGGCTTATCCGCATTGCCTGCCTGATCCAGTCGCGAAATGATCTCACGTATGCTTGCTGTCCGGTCGTTGCTGCTGTTCACAGCAGCCGTGATAGCAGCCTGTACCTGGCCGGCATGAGAGGATCCGGCACCGGGAAGCAAATCCAGCAGCTGATTCAGCTCAGCTGATGTAACGATCTGCGGGAGGGCCTTATAAGCTGCGGCCTGCACCTCCGGGTGGCTGCTCACAAGCAGGGCGGTGATGGCCGGTGCGCTGGCGGTGGCACCGCGCGATCCAAGAAGATCGGTCAGTACAACCTGTTCAGCCGGACCGGCCTTCGGCAGTGCGGCAATCAGCGCCGGCAGGAGCTGGCTGCTTTTTGAACTCAGGAATTCTTTCTGAACGGCCGCGGTCACTTCCGGACTACTGCCCTTCAGCACTTTCAGCAATTCCGGCACAGCAGCTTCACCCGCCAGCCGGGCATAGGGTTCGATCGCAGCTGTCTTTACTGTATTCGACTTGCTCTTCAGTGATTTTTTCACCAGGGGCAAAGCGGCCGTTGATCCCGTCTCTCCGAAAAAGCGGAGCAGGTCAACCTGCGCGGTTTCATCATTTTTGTTCCACTTCTTTTGCAGCTGAGCAACGGTAGCCGCTGTCAGGTACGGCTTCAGAAACCCCAGAGCGGCATTGCGGTACTCCCGGTTGCCGCTGCGAACCGCCTGTAGCAGATCGCCCGTCTGTCGGTTGCCATGTATTGTAGTCAGCAGCTGCAGAGCAGCTATACGGGTATGCAGCTGGGCCTCGCCGGCAGCAGCGTCGAAGATCGACTGTGCAATGGTAGCAGCAGCGTCGTTATTACCCTGCGCAGCCAGGTTGGAAGCATACCGCAGGTAAGCGGCGGTAGCATTGCTGGCTTCGTAGATATAGCCAGCCTCCCGTGCAGCACCGGCCAGCACCTCGCCGGACGCTGGTCCGGCAATATTGGCCAGTGCAAACAAAACGGCTTTCTGAAAGGCTTTATCGCCGGTATTGGCTAACGGCAGGATGGCTTTTTCTGCATCCTTCACACCGACATAGCCCAACGCCTGTACCACGGCGGTTTTACTTTTGCCGCTCACGCCCGGAAGCACCTGCAGGAGGGCACTGCCCGCATCTGCTGTCTTAATCGCTGCCAACGCATTGGCAGCTTTCTCGCCCAGGTAAGCATCCCGGAGCTGGCGTGACAATACCGGTACAGCATCGTCCTTACCGGCATTCTGTAACAGGGTGATCACAAAAGCCTTATTATCCTTATCAGACAGACGGCTGAGTGCCTGTATCAGGCCCTGAACGAACTTCGCACGCTGGCTTTCTTTACCGGCAAGCAATACGTGATAACTATAGCTGTTGGTGGCGTACTCTATCCGAGCATTGTCTCCTTTGCCCGGAGGGGTCAGCTGTGCGAGGAGGGCAGCAATATTTTCAGCTGAAAAACCGTCCAGTTGCGTGTAGGCATCCTGAAGCTTGTCAGCGGTCTGGGCCGGCTGCAATGCCAGCAGGTCTGCTATTTTAGTCGCTTCGGTCCGCACATCGCCCGTTTGGGCAAGCACAGCAAGCGGAAGTATAAAACAGGTTAACGCGGTAATGAATAATTGTTTCATTGTAATGTCTGTTTCAGCAGATTTAAATAGTCCATGATCCCCGCATCGGCGGGTTAATTAAACGATTGGCGGCTTCGTCACCGATGAACTCCTGTTTGACGGGGTCAAATTTCAGCGACCGGCCCAGGCGTAACGCTATCAGTCCCATGTTGACAATGGTACAGGAGCGATGGCCGTTGGATTCATTGAGTGCAAAGGTTTCGCGTTCTTTCACGGCCTCCACAAAATCCGTTACCTGCTCTGCCGGCTCAGGGAAAGCGGCCAGTTTGCGTTCCAGGTCGGGAATATCTGATTTAAATCCGCGGTATAACTTGCCGTTCGGCCCTTCAATATACGCCGCATCCGTAGCGGTTCCTTCCCCGTCAAGGATAATCTGGCAGCCATCGTCATACGTATACGTTACCCGGCGCCAGGTACCCACGGCGTCACTGTGCTGCTGGGGAGCGTCCACTTCCACTGAAACAGGGCTGGTATCATCTTTCCCCAGGAAATACTGGATAGGGTCAATGTAATGCTGTCCCATATCACCCAGTCCGCCACCATCATAATCCCAGTAGCCGCGGAAGGTCGTGTGTACGCGGTGGGTACTGTAGGGCTTGTAGGGTGCCGGACCGAGCCACATATCGTAGTCAAGCTCCGCCGGCGGTGTTTCAACAGGCAGGTTCTCACGGCCTACCCAGTAGAACTTCCAGTTAAA
>CAZJKM010000111.1:7962-8725 GCA_964546645.1 uncultured Sphingobacteriaceae bacterium | reverse complement strand
ATCGGTTTCATGAGGCTGTCGGCCGACCAGTCTCCCGCCCATATACCGGAGGTCAGCGGTTGCGACGGGTTGGCAGCACGTGCCCATTCAAACGACTTTTTCAATAAGGGTAATACCTGTGACACTTTATCCGGACTTTCGGACGCGTCATAAGCCGGCACATTCATATTATCGGGCTCGTTCCACACATCCCACGCCAGTATCCGCTTATCTTCTGCAAAAGCAGTGATCACCCCTTTCACATACCGTTCCAGGCGACCGTACTGCGTGGTATCTGCCAGCACCTCTTTGCCCGGGCTTTGCATCCATCCTGAATTATGGAGATGCGGTTTCGGCTCCCGCTGCTTCCCGACCGCGGGGAACGGATCCCAGCAGGAATCAAAGAAAACAAACATCGGCCGGATACCGTGTTTAGCTGCCACTTCCAGAAACTGATCCATCCGTTTGATAAAGCCGGTGGAGTCCTGCTCATATAGCAGGTCATGCAGGTAAACGCGGGCGGTATTCATTCCCAGACCGGCTGCCCATCCCAGTTCCTTGTCCATGATTTCCGGATCAAACGTATCCGCCTGCCACATTTCCAGCTGATTAATGGCACTGGCAGGGGAATAATTGGGTCCAACCAGCCACCCTTGCTGCTGATACCAGTCATTTGCCTGCTCCGCAGTCCATATATCCCTCGGCGGTACCGGCTGGTCCTTCGGCCCTTCGCAGCCGGCAAATACCAGCAGACCTGCCGCAAAAAACAGTGTCGAAATTTTCA
>CAZJKM010000111.1:0-7952 GCA_964546645.1 uncultured Sphingobacteriaceae bacterium | reverse complement strand
AGTATTTTAATTAAAAGTTTAAAACAGTCGTTAAATGGTATATTGTTGTTTCATTGCAATTTTAGCCCTTTCGTATCAGGAAAACACGCTGTTTTTTCTCATTTGTTCGTCGATTTGTATCAGCATTTTTGACTATCGCCTAATTGCATCACTGCAACGGCTGATGACACGAAGAGCCCCGATTCGGGGAGAACCGGGGCCTTCTAACTAACCAATTATAAACCTAAATTATGAAAAGAAAAATGTTACTAACCTGATAGTATAACGTACAGCTGCAGGTTTTGTTATAGCTTCCCTCCTCATAAAATGTTAAATAATGTAAAAATCGGCTGTTTCCCGGAAAAAGTGGCAGACAGATCGTATCTTCGTCCGCAAACAAACAGAAACAATCCGTTATAAGCTTCTTCATGCGACTATTTCTTTCCGGCATCTTCCTGCTGCTATCCCATTCCCTTTTTCCACAAAACAACGCCGAGATCAAAGGCATCGTATCGGATGCCGGCGGCGGACCATTAACCAAAGCAACCGTCTCTGTTGTTTCCGTACAGGATTCGATCGTGATCACCTACGCGCTGACGGATGAGAAGGGGAAATTTGACCTGGTCCGGATTCCGGCCCGGAAGGATCTGATGCTGCATATCACCCATGTCAACAGCATGCCCTACAGCCGTCCCATCCATCTGAAACCCAGGGAAGTCCTGAACCTGGACACGGTATTCATGGGCGGCATCGGTCTGGACGAAGTAGAGATCATCCAGGTGGCACCTATCCGCTTAAATGGGGATACACTGGAATACAAAGCAGATTTTTTCAAAACGCGCCCGAATGCGAATGTGGAAGAACTGCTTCAGCTGCTGCCGGGATTGCAGGTCAATACAGACGGCACCATCTACTACCAGGGCAAACAGGTAACCACCATCCGCATCAACAACAAGGATTTTTTTGCGCATGACCTCACGATGGGTACCCGTAACCTGGATGCATCGTTGATTGATGTGGTACAGGTGATCAGGGACAAGGGAGAGTCGAAGCGGGAGATCCTGGACGACTCGGAATTACCCATTGTCATCAACCTGAAAACAAAAAAGAACTTTGTGAAAGCCGATTTTGGCAAATTCTATGGCAGCGGAGGCACGCACGACCGCTATGAATCGGGCGCCCTGGTGAACACCTTCCGGGATACGCTGCAGATCAGTTTCATCGGCTATGCCAACAACGTGAGCCGGCAGGGGTTCGACTACAGCGAACTGCGGCAATACGGAGGGATGGGACGTGCAGAGACCAACCCGCAGGGTAACTTCAGCTACGGAGGGTTACAGAATAAAATATCCGCTGGTATCAATGCCAATTACGATATCGGCAAAAAACTGAAAACCAACCTGATGTATACCTTTGACCAGCAGAATGATTATGTAGATAATAACAGCGTAAGTTCAAATTTTTACGATGCTATATCCGAAACATCCCGGAACTCGAACAACTCCACCTATAAAAAATACCAACACCTCGTCCGTGCCTTTGTCCGCTATAACCCCGATACGACCTCCCGGATTTCTTTTGAATCGAATATCGACCTCAGCCAGAACAAAAATGTCCAGCACAGCTCTTCCACCCGGTTGAGAGACGAAGGCACCCGGGTACAGGAAGGCGAAAATAACGGCAATTGGTCCAACCCGGCCCGGCATTTCCGATACTACTTTTACGCCGAAAAGAAATTGGCCCGGTCCAACATACTCCTGTCTTTTTCACAGCGTTTCAGCAACCGGACATCAGAAAGCGACCAGTTACAGCACACCTTCAACAGATATTACCTGTTCAATGACAGCCTGGTAGACCAATCAGTCCTGCGGTGGCGCAGCAATGACGTGCAGACCCTCCATAACACCGTGCAGTTGCAGGTACCCATCCGGAAAGGCATCAACTGGGATGTGTACACCCGTTATAACCGGGAGCTGAACCGCGACCTGGAGGACATTAACAACCGGTTAAATGCCGACAACTATACCAGCAGGAACGATATCGCAAATAACAAGCAGGGACAGTTTGGTTTCCTGTATGTGGGTTCAAAGATCAACGCCTCCTTATTCAAACAGAAATTACGGGTATCAGCCGGCATCGAATGGCTGAACCTGAACAGCCGCTACCATTACTATGGCAAGGCCGCTGACCTTACCGATACCGATCCATACTGGCTACCCAACGCATCGATCACCTACGCGGGTTTCACTGTGTCATATAACAAACAGGTAAAGTTACCTTCCTTCTATCAGATCGTAGCGGTCAATTCAGACCTGTACCCCACGTCCACCACGCTTGCCAGTCCCTATTTCGCCAACCAGGGAGAGCAAACCCTCAGTATACGTTATTTCAAATCGTTCAAAAAAATAAAGGCTGACTTCAACGCCTCGGGCGGATATACCCTTCTGAGTAACTCCATTGCGTCACGGTCGGTCTATGACGTGACCAACTCCCAATCCGTCCGTGAGGCCTACCAGGCCGGGGGTGTCAGCCGTTCCAATGTGAATGTCAGCCTTTCCAAACCATTCATACAGAACAAGAAATGGCATATCCGCTGGCAGGCCCATGGGTACGGATCTGCCAACGAGCAGATCACCACCGTCAACGGCGAAGAAAACACCGGGCGTTCTTTCTACAGTATGCTTAACAACACCCTTACGGTCAGCTACCAAAATAAAATAACACTGATACCGACCTATGCATTGCATGCCAACACCACAAAAAACCAACAACAATCCGTCAATTTCAGGAACATAACAAGTATCAGCCACCACGTCGGGACTACTTTCCGGCTGGATGATGTGAAGAAATTCCGTTTAGAGACGTCTTACACCCTTAGGAACCAGCCACGGAGCCTGGCTAACGACCGCACGAACCTTCACCTGATCAATGCTTCCCTGTATTACCCGCTGATGCAGCGGAAAGGGGAACTGAAACTAACGGCTTTTGACATCCTCAACCAGAACCAGAATATCTGGATGGGCGGCTTCGGAAATACCAGCTACTATGGCGAGCAGATGACCCTGCGCCAGTATTTCATGCTGGGACTGGTGTATAAATTCTTAACGTCGCCCGGGAAATAGCATGAAATTTTTCTTTTTAATGGTCATACTGTTATTCTCGGCCGGATACGGCTGTTCCTATCTGCTGCGCAGGAATAAAAAAAGCCCCTTCCTGTCCGCAGCGGTCCGCGACAGTATCCGCAAGCTGGGTTTTACCTGCTTTTTCCTGGCAGTTGCGCTCCTGCTGATGGTATTGTATTTCCGGGTCCGGCATTAGCCTCTTTCCTTTAAGGACGTCCGCCAGCTGCCAATACCTTAAAACTCCCCTTCCCCGTTAACGGCAGCAGGGTATGGATATCAAGCCCCTGCGCCGTCACCTCGAAGCTGCCCACCGCTTCACCAACGCTCTCCGTGGAATCCAGAACCCGGACTTCTGCAGATAGCGGATTACCGTGGCCATCCAGCACTTCCACAGCCACACGCGCCGGAATACCGTTCACCAGTTTGCCGCCTTCCGGCACCACTTGCACCCGAAACGGGGTCCCTTCGTGCGGCAGCTGAAGCGACAGCTCCGCATAGTCATTTTCCCGGTTGAACAGTATCTTCACTTCCAGCGACTCCTCGTCCGCTATCTTTGGGTAAGTAAAATGAAGGGTCGTCTCGCCGAAGTCGTTCGTCGTCAGCCGGCCGTACCGGATCTCCCGTCCCCCGGCAACCAGCTGGTATTCCCCTTTCACCCGGCGGGCCGGCGAACCCAGGTCCTTCAACCGGGCAATTATTGCTACCTTTCCGCCACGTACCAGCTGCGCCGTATCCGTCACGAACGCTTCCGCCTCTAACCTGCGGCCCACCTGCTTCCGGATGTACAGCGGCTGTACAAATACATTGGTATCCCCTACGCTGACCATCCGGTCGGTATACGCGTATAACGTATATTTCCCCTCCCGCAGCCGTTCGGGAAGTTCCAGGCTACCGTGGGCACGGATATCATACATCGGAAACTGGCCCGATAAAACGACATTTCTCCACTCATCGGCCAGCCGTACGTACAGCACCCGGTTGTCCATCGCCGTGTCTGATAATACATATGCTTTTAACCAGATGGTTTCCTGCGGAGCGTACCGGTTCCTGTCCAGGTGCAGGTACAGGTTAGCGGTCGGGTGCTCCGACCAGTAGGTTGCCAACCGCTCCTGAAAATACAAAGACGCATCGGACGAAGTGTCTTTCTCCTGTGCCTGCGAGAGCGCGTGAACAACACATAAGTAAAGTAACAGAAAAATCCTTTTTATATTCATTGCCGGTTCACCTTAAACTCCCCCTTTCCCATCATCGGGATCAGCGTGTCGAGCGCCAGTCCCTGGGCCATGATGGTAAACTCGCCTGTCGTTTCAGACGTAAAAAAGCTGAACGTGGCCATCCCATCCGCATCTGTCATGACATTAGGACTCCAGTAAATGGTAGAACGAATATCTTCAACTGTTGAGGGATACAGCTCATAATCCGGCAACGGAAACTCCTCCGGAATCGTAATGTTCCGGATATAGTTGATATCCCGGTAACGGCCACAGCCGAGATACATGATGATCTTTCCACCACCAGCATAGTACCAGGAAAATGGATGGGTCTGCCCTTTTCTCAGCTTCATCCCAGGGAGATGACTAAAAAGCATATCCTCATATTGCTCACAGCAGCTTATTCTCAGTCTCCTCTGCACAGGTTTTTCTTTTTTCCCGATAACCACCTCCTGTAAAGCGTTGATTCCCTGAAAATCAAATGCGGTTATGCCGGGAGCCTTTGTAGTGGCATAGCTGCTCAGCGTTTCGGACACACGGAGCTGACTTCCCCTTACTATCGTACTGTCAAACCCGATATCCGGGTCCTGCCACTCCACCAGACACCGGTGGGCCCAGGCAGATCCCCCCCGTGGAATCTCTAATTGCCATTCCCGGCCCTTCCTGGAGAACAACAGGGTGTCCGGTATAAAAAACATATTATTCTTAACTTCAATGGTCTTACGCTCCATTGCCGATTCGAATTGACTATTGGTAAAGGTCATTTCTTTTACACCGCGTAAGTACACTGTCCTGAATTTTTCTTTAGTCGGTAAATAACGATAATCTAATTGTGATCTTTTAGTTACATACTTTGTACCAACCATTCGTCCTGTTGTCCCGTTCGTGTTAGGAATCCGTGCCCGTATGCCGGTATCGGTGTCAGACAGTATGTCGTTCCAGCGATGGTTTGGCCAATACCTGCCCAGCAATAAGCCGTCCGGCCCGTCTGCATGAGCTGTGAGCAACCGGCGATGAAAACCGGGTGCAAATGCACGGGAGTACCGGCTATGCCGGATATCCCGAAACAACGTACTGTCCAGCCGTCTCTTTTCCGTAGCTGATACCGACAGATTGGCGATCACGGGATTACCCGCTGCATCCGTCACCTGCATCCGGACCTTTACCCTTTTCCTGGGACCATACTCCTGTTGTTCCGTGGTGATGGTCACCTGGTAATCATCCGTTTGTTTATTCATAAACAGACGCTCCGCACGGAGCCGGTTATTCCCATCGAACAGCGCCAGGTTCCATATGCCCTTTGGGAGATCACGGACAGGTAGCTCCATCATCACTGAATCTCCCGGCATCACCTGCACCGGATGGCTCCAGATCACCTCATTCAACGAACGCAGCACCAACAGAGCCTCGCCCTCAGCTCCGTCGTTGCGGATGACCGCCCGGCAACCAGTGGTATCATTGTACAGCCTCAGGTGGTAACCGGCCTGCCGGTTAGATAATAATGGAATCGTCAGCTCCTGTTTACCCCTGCCATTTACCGGCAGCAGCATATAGGATATACCCGCAACGGCCGGAACCTCCCATACCGCCGTTCCCTGTTCATCCGTATGCAGGCTATCCATCGTTTCCCCTCCCCGCTTCACTAGTAAACCGGTGGATACCGGATGCCCGTGGATATCCAGCACCTCCACCGATACCCGTCCTCCGGCGGTCAACGTCCCGCCTTCCGGATAACAATTTATCGTCAATGGATTACCTCGGTGCGGAAGGTTCAGCGACAGCTCAGCCTGATTATGGTCTCGTGTGAAGAGCATCTTTAGTTGCAGAGACTGTTCGTCCGGCAGATCCGGATAAATAAAATTGACAAATGCCTCACCAAATGCATTGGTGGAGAGCCGGCCATATTTTATTTCTTTTCCTGCACTCAGCAACTGATATTCACCCCGCGCATTTTCCAGGAGAGACCCTCCCGAACGAATGGTCGTTTTTACCTGAACCGAGCCCCCCTTCTCCAATTGTGCGGTATCCATCACAGTCGCTTCCGCCTGCAACATACTGCCGGTAACACGCCGGACACGAAACGGTTGTACAAAAACATTCGTATCATTCAGGCTTACCATCCGATCCGTATAGGCATACAACGTATAGTTCCCGTCCAAAAGGATTCGGGGAGGATCAAGAATATGCCTATAACCAACCTGGCGGGTGTTCCCGGGTTTGGATAACTGAATACTCCCGTGTGAACGGATATCGTACACCGGGAACTGTACATCGGCCATTACCGTATGCTCCTGATCAATGATCCTGACATACAGCACCTTGGCCTCCAGGGAGGTATCCGCCAGCAGATACGCCTTGAACCAGATCGTTTCCTCCGGGGCATATACCGTCTTGTCCAGATGCAGGAACAGGTTGTTGGAAGGATGGGTTGCCTGATAAGCCGACAGCCGCTCCTGAAAATACGAAACAGCGTCGGAGGCAACGGATGTCTCCTGCGCCTGCAGGCACAGGGAGACAACGATAAAATGAAGTAGCAGAAAGCTCCTTATTATATTCATTGCCGGGTAACCTTAAACTCCTCCTTCCCCATCATCGGGATCAGCGTATCAAGCGCCAGCCCCTGGGCCATGATCGTAAACTCACCCGCTGTGTCGGAGGTGAAAAAGCTGACCGTAGCGGTGCCGGCCTCATCCGTCATGATGTTGGGGCTCCAGTAAATCGTCGAGCGGGTGTCTTCCTCCGTTGTGGAATCCTGTTCGTAATCCGGCAGCAGGAACTTCTCCGGGATCGTAATGTTCCGGATATACTCAATATCCCGGTAACGGCCACAGCCCAGGTATCGGATAAACCGCGAACGACTGCCATAATACCACCCAAAATGATAGATCTCACCCTTCTGGAATTTCCAGTCCCGAACCCAAATCGAGTTGAAGTCTTTTTTCATCATCGCTTCATACCACTCGCAGTTACACATCCGCAGCCGCCTTGGTACCGGCTTCTCTTTTCTTCCGATAACCACTTCCTCCAATACGTTCACACCCTGAAAATCAAAGGCAGGTGCTCCGGAAAAGGTGGCCACCGTAAAACGGTTCAGCGGTTCGGGCCGGTAGAGCCGTCCGCTCCTGACCACCGTACTGTCAAACGCAATGTCCGGATCCTGCCATTTCACCAGGTACCGGTACATATGGGGTTCACCCCAGTACCGCTCAATATCCAGCTCCCATTCCTGTCCTTTCCTGGAATGCAGCAGGCTGTCAGGTACGGAGAAGCTACGTGACCTCCAATCGGCTTCAAGGGTTCGATACGTTACCAACGGTTCCGGCTTAGGTGCATAATTGATAAAGACAATCTCATTGGCACTTCTCAGTTTAACGTCATTGAAAATCAACGAATAATTCGGCGAACGTCCCCATACAAAAATTTTGGCAATACCGCTTGTCCGGTCGGTATGCGGGATACGAACCGGCGGCCCCGTACTGGTGTCTGACAGCACCGTGCTCCACCGGTCATACGCCCATTGGCTGCCCAGTAACAACCCATCCAGTCCGGCTGCATGGGCTGATGACAGCCGGTGATGGAAACCGGGTGCGAACGCACGGGCATACCAGCTGTACCGGATGTCACGAAACAGCGTGCTGTC
>CAZJKM010000110.1:0-8862 GCA_964546645.1 uncultured Sphingobacteriaceae bacterium | reverse complement strand
GGAAAACGTAGTGCGTGTGACCAGTCACTCATCATTCATCACTAATCATTCATCATTAATAAGGTGTCCGGTTTCCGAAATTCTGCACCCAGTAATTGCCATTTCTGGCGACGGCAACCTCGGTGAATGTGCCGTTCATCAAGCTCTCGCAATGAGAAGGGCTTTTTAGCCAGTCTGAAAGCACCTGCTCCGGTGTGTATTGACCCCGCGCAATATTTTCCCCAACTATCATACTGCGATAACCCATCAGTGTGTATCCTGCCTGGGCCACCCGATCCCGTACACTACGTCCATCCATGGAGATGTGGCTGAAATAATTATGAGTCCGCATATCATCAGCATGGGCAGTAGCAGCCAATTCCAATTTACTGTTCCATGATAGTGCTTTTACAGCCGGCAATTGTTTATCGCCACATTTGCACCCTTTTGCCCTGACAGCGTTAATTTGCTGCAACACGTTCTTTCCAAACGCAGAAAGTGTATCAGCGGATACGTCCTCCTGTATACTACCCGCCATATGTAATGCCTGTTTTGCAGCCATAGGCTCCAGTAGTTCCTGTTGTTCACAAGAGAAGAGAAAAATAGTCAGCACACAGGTGCTGACTATACAGTAGATCTTTTTCATAAACAGAGTCCGATAATCACAGGTAATAATGCAAGATCAATGTCCCTTAATTATTACAAAATCAGCCTTTACAATTTGCTACATAAACTATCTATGCAACTCCTTTTCATGTTGTATTTTGTAGCGATAATCCTACAGTGATGTAGTAATATCGCCACAAACATATAGAACTATTTCTACAAAAGAAATTTTTTTTAATTTTTTTTTCAGACAATAAATGCCTGGCAGCGAAAGAAATCCGCTGTTTATATGATTTCTGAGTATAATTTCATTCGGAAAATTAACCTGGGGAAAAGGTAATTACACAAGTATATTACTTTCAAAATACACTCATATACATATACTTATGAACATAATCAGAAGTAATAGTAGAGTATGGTTATCTTTGGATCTTCTTCTTAAACTCCGTGTAAGCATCCATTATATACAGACGCAGATCGTCTTCATCTGCTTTTTCTATAAAAGCAGCTGCCGGGCGGTGTTCCGCCATGAATCGTTCCAATTCTTTTCCATACAGGGGGAGCAGCTGGCTGACCAGCTCTTTGGTAAAGCGGGCATCAATCGTCCGGTTATCGGCTTCCTGTTTCAGTTTCCGGTATTTTCTCCGTGCCTCCTTCCCTTCCCTTCCGAATAACCGGGAAGGCGAAACTGCCAGCCCTCCCCCATCAACGGTATGCACAGCCTGGCCCTGCCGGCGGGCGATCGCCATTTCCTGCTGCAATTTATTTTGGGTCATGGCCTGCACCAGCACTTCATCCAGTACCACAACACCCTCTTCTACGGTCAGATACACCCTTTTTACCCCAAATTCTGTCACCAGCAGAGAGTCTTTCCGGTAGCCCGGCTGCTCAAAGATGAGTATTTCGTTAAGCCTGGCCCCTATCCGGAATGCTCCGGCCGTATCTGTCACTACTTTTTGTCCTGTTTTCAGATTCTGCACGACTACTTGTGGCATCGGTTCGCTGCTCGTCAGATCGAGCACAAACCCACGGATGATATCCTGGGGATACGCAGCAGTGCATAAAAACAACATCGATAAGAAAGCAAGCAGGCGTGGTATCATATGACCAAAACAGACTCCCGGAAGAATAGTTTTATTTCTGCCACCTGTTATTTTCAGGATGATGATCCGGGAAAATCCGGTCAGGATCCAGCTGCACGGTTGCAATTTCTTCTGTTGACGGATATTTGTATGTAAAGGATCTGTTCCGCTCCCAGATTTCCACCGGCAGTTTTATCCGTTCCTTCTTACCACTTACGGTAGTGATGTCCATGATTACCGGCATAGGCATCTGCTCAAGGTTGTCGATGGTAATGTACGCACCGCGGGACGGATCATTATCCACATATTGCACCGCACCCACCGCCTGGTCAAGCCGCCAGTTATGCAGGAACCACCCCCTCCAGAACCAGTTCAGGTTTTCACCTGCCACATTCTCTATCGTCCGGAAAAAATCATCCGGAGCGGGATGTTTATAGGCCCAGTAATCTATATAAGCACGGAAGGCCCGGTCAAATCGTTCAGGTCCTAAGATCTGATCGCGCAGCAGGGTGATGGCGAGACCCGGTTTACGGTAAACAAGTGTACCGATATTCCCTTCCGGCATATTCTGGGGAGTCGTTATAACAGGTTCCAGCACTGGATGTGTATATCCTTTTGCCAGTTCATTCACATCCTGCACTGGCCCCATGTATTCACCGTTATTAAATTCAGCAGTGGATAACTTATTTAAAAACATGTTAAAACCTTCATCCATCCAGGCATGCAACCGTTCGTTATTTCCTACAATCATCGGGAACCAGATATGGCCGAACTCGTGGTCGGTTACACCCCAAAGCGACCCTCCCCTTGCCCGGTTACTGCAAAATACAATAGCCGGATATTCCATACCCCCGACATTGGAAGCCACATTTACGGCAACCGGATACGGGTAACGCATCCATTTTTTTGAATAATGTTCTACGGATGCCTTCACGTATTCGGTTGAACGCTCCCAGGCATTGTTACCGCTGCTTTCCGGAGGATAGGCCGACATGGCAAGGGCCGACTGCCCGTCACCCAGGTCGATGCGCGCCGCATCCACCACAAAAGAGGCAGACGAGGCCCAGGCTACGTCACGGGCATTTTTCAGGCGGAATTTCCACGTGAGTTCGCTTTTGCCGGTCGGACGTGAAGTGGGTTGTTTCACTTCTTCCACAGAACGGATGAATACGGTTTTGTCGCTGGACCGGGCCTGCTGCAACCGCTTCACCTGTTCGGGTGTGTATACTTCTTTTTCGTTCAGCAGCTCACCGCCAAAAACCACGATATGGCTGGCCGGCGCCGTGATATCCACTTCATAGTCACCATACTCAAGGTAAAACTCACCCGGTCCGGTATAGGGCTGTACATTCCATCCCAACAGATCGTCATACACACACACCCGTGGGAACCATTGGGCAATAGCAAAAACCTCACCGCTGGGTGTCGGCAACACGCCGGTCCTGTCAGCACCATACAACGGCACCGTATAGGAGTAGTTGATCCGGAGGGTTAGTTTACCACCCGCCGATTGCAATGGCTGCGGAATAAAAACCTGCATCCGGGTATCGTTTACCATATATTCAGCCTTCGTACCATCTCCAAAAGTAACGGATGCAATGGTATAGCCGCCATCAAACTCAGCAGCCAGGTTGCCGTACCGGCTCCGGGTTACCGGGAGAATGGCCCTTCCCCTCCCCTCTTTAGAGAACATATTCTGGTCGAGCTGCAGCCAGACGAAATCCAGGTTATCCGGACTGTTATTGGTATAATCGAGTGTCATAGAAGCCGTAACCTCCCGGCTCTGTTCATGCAGCCTGGCCGAAATTTTATAGTCGGCACGGTTCTGCCAGTATTTCGGACCCGGTTTGCCACTGGCGGAACGGTATTCGTTTCCGTTTGTGTTGTAGAAAAAAGGATGGAACGCCTCCGTATAATCATACACACTTTCCACTACCCGCTGCTGAGCAGTAAGGATACCCGGCAACAGCCAGCCTATATATACCGCCATTCGTAATACCTTCATAGCTATCCTTTCCCTATTTTAGTTTCTGGTTATATTCCGCTTCATCAAAACCAAGGATTAATCCGGCTCCGCTTTCAATAACCGGCCGCCTGATCACGCTGGTCTTTTCCTGCATCAGCCTGTTGGCCGACGGCGCATCCGTGACCTCCTGTTGCTCCGCCGGGCTCAGCTGGCGCCAGGTGGTTCCACGCCGGTTCAGCAACTCTTCCCAGCTTCGCTCCTGCTGCCAGGCGTTCAGTTTTTCTTCTGAGACACCTTCCTTTTTAAAATCGTGGAACCGGTAGCTGATACCGTTGGTGTCCAGCCAATCCAGCGCCTTCTTTACCGTATTGCAGTTTTTTATGCCGTAGACCTCCATATGCTGTTTATTTGTTTGAAACGCAAATATATCAAAAGCGGGTTAATATACCACCACCCGGATGGATGGCAACGGTTACGGTCAGGCTATTATGCCGGGTTCATAACGTGTTCAGGACAATCCATACGCAGGTCGGTCGTGCGCAGGTCCTGGTTCAGTAACCGGCAAAAATGCTGTCCGGATGCTGAAAACTGGTGGTAAGCGCACGTCAGGCACATACGCTGAATGGTGATAATGCCGGCCTGGTTTAACGACCGGATGATACTAATAAGGCTTAAAAGCAGGTTTTCTTTGTCGGTATCGTCCAGCTGACTGATGGGGGTTTGCAGCTGACGGGTAAACAGGGATGTCTTTTCAGCAACGGCCCGGCCTTCCTCCGTCAGGTGTATCAGGAAACTCCGCGTATCATCCAGTTCATAGGATTTGGTGATGAGGCGCTTTTGTTCGAGGGATTTGATGGTATCACTGATGGTCGCTTTCGTGACATTCAGCTCCTCAGCCAGGTAGCTTACCTTCCTTTTCCCCTCCTCATGGTACCGCAGGAAGATCAGCACCTGGACCTGGATAGGACTCAGCGAAAATTCCTTGCTTTCCTGCCACAGCAGTACCCTGAAAGCCTGCGCAATCCGCTCCAACGAAGCAATAATCCTGCTCTCTATATGCTGGTTCTGTTGTTCGGGGTCAAAATCAGAAATACTCATGTGGTTTTGCCTGTGTCTGAATGCACAAAACTACTTAAAAATAGCGTATATATGCCCCGCTCCTTAAACAAAGGATGTCCGTTTGCGGGGCATATGGCTGTTAGCCCTTTACGTCGGCCATAGACGCACCATAATTAATGTGCAGTACGTTGCCATTCGGGGTTACCAATGCAGGGACAGACTTTACGCCTGCTTTTTCTGCTTCTCCGATCCTGTTCCGGTCCTCACCAATGTGAACCACCTCCACACTGTCAGCACCAATCAGGTTAATGATGTCATGTTCTGCACTCACACATACCGGACATCCCGCGTGATAAAAAACTGATTTACTCATTTTGCTTATATATTTTAGTCACCTGGCACTATTGCCGGTTCAAATATAGTTAGGAATCCTAACTATATCAAAGAAAAGTTTTTCTTTTGCCGCTGATTGATCCGGTATCTTCTATAAAAGGTACCCAAACCAGCCCAGCAGGTCTTCATGCGTAACCGAGCTTTTATCCGTTGCTGACAGGTCTTTCCGTAACCGGCCTTCGTCCAGATGTACCAGCCGGTTGCCGTATTTCAGTGCCTCGTGCAGGTTATGGGTAATCAGGATGGCGGTCAGTTGCTGGTCGCGGATCAGGTTATCGGCCAGATCCATGATCTGTCGGGCGGTCCTTGGGTCCAGCGCTGCCGTAGGTTCATCCAGCAGCAGGATATCCGGATCAGCCATTACCGCCATCAGCAGCGTCAGCGCCTGTCGCTGGCCACCGCTCAGGGTACCCATTAACTGATCCGTTTTGTTCTCCAGTCCCATCTGCAGGCCGGCAATCTTTTCCTGTACCAGCCGGCGGAAATGACTGTTTATACCCAATCGTAGTTTTTTCGGTTCGCTACGCAGCGATGCCAGCCGGAAGTTTTCCAGCACGGTCAGCCCCGGTGCCGTACCGCTCAGCGGATTCTGGAACACCCGGGCAATCCATGCGGCGCGGGCATGTTCCCTTTTGCGGGTTACCTCGCGGTCGTGTATCCATATACGCCCGGCATCAGGCAATACACTCCCGGATATACAATTGAGCAGCGTACTCTTCCCCGAACCGTTTCCACCAAGTACCACCAGAAAGTCACGCCGGTTTATGGTGAGCGTAATGTCTTCCAGGGCAATCACCTGTGAGGGCTTACCCTCATGGAATGTTTTGGTGATATGTTCCAGCCTGATCATTTATACCTCCTGTGTATACCGGTACCCCGCCCGACCTGCCAGTGCTACAATCAATAATACAAACAAGGCGGTCGTCAGCTTCAGCAGGTTGGCATCTACACCGAGTGCAAGGGTGGCCGCCAGCACCAGCTGGAAAATCACGGCACCGGTTACTACCAGCAGTAATGAAACGCTGATCCCCCTGATGCGCAGTACCGTAATCAACGCTTCGCCGATAATAACCGAGCCCAGGCCACTGATCACAATACCGATGCCCATATTGATATCTGAAAACCCCTGAAACTGTGCTACCAGGGAACCACTCAATGCAATCAGTCCGTTTGCCAGTACCAGGCCGAACACCTTCATCCGGCCGGTATCCACACCAAGCGCCCGCACCATGCTTTCCTGGTCGCCCGTTGCACGCATCGCCAGTCCGAAGTCACTGCGCAGCATGTAGCTCATAACTCCCCCGACCAGCAGTAATAACAGACATAACAGGAAAAGCGTATTCAGGTCAGGGTCAGCAAAAACCGGCAGCAACGTAAACAGATTATTCAGTTGCATAATAGGGATATTGGAACGTCCCATCAGCATCAGGTTCACCGAGTAAAGGGCCGTCATCACCAGAATACCCGCCAACAGCGGATGGATACGCAGACGGGTATGTATGAGGGCCGTTGCACCGCCTGCCAGTCCGCCCCCGGCCATTGCCAGCACCAGGGTAAGCGGTACCGGCAGGTTATGCTGCAAAGAAACCGCCGTTATCACGGCACCGAGCGTATAACTGCCATCGGCCGTGATATCCGGTATCCGGAATATCTTCATGGATAAATAGAGTCCGATGACGAGCGGCCCGAAACAGAACGCCTGAATAACTGCAGCACCGTAAAAGTCCATAACCGCGGTAAGTTACGGCTTGCCGGCCGTTTCTGCAACAGCAACTTTTTGGAAAGTCTCCGGGAATACCAACCCGAACCGGTCAGCTACTTCCGGATGATACAACCTTTTCCGGTATTTTACGCGTTCAATGGCCGGGCCATCCGGTTTGCCCTTCTTCAGGAAGACAGCGGCCTGCGCCCCCGACTGGTAGCCCCACTGGTAAATATCCGCCCCAAAAGCAGCAACGGCACCCCGCGTTACCAGTCCGGCTTCACTGGTAAACACCGGCACCCGTTGTTCATTGCAGTTTTTCAGGATCACCTCAAACGCTGCAAAGACGGTATTGTCCGGATTGGCAAAAAAAGCGTCGATATTCCGGTTCAGCAGCGACCGTGTAACCAGCTGGGCCTCGGAAGAGCTGTTCAGCGGCAACGCAACCAGCTCCATTCCCAGGGCTGCGGAAAGCGAGTCGATCCGCCTGTACGCATCCACCGACTGCGGTTCGGCCTGGTTATACACCATGCCGACCCTCAGCTTTCTGCCGGCAGGGGCACGCATCACCTGGGGGATCAGCGAAAAAGACGTATCTATATAATGGAGTTCCTCCCCTGTGCCATACAGGTTGGCCGGTGCCGACTGGCCATTGTTTGTTAATCCCAGCAGATGCGGCATCGCCGTCACCGTCATAAATACAGGAATGTTTTTGCTTCGCTGCACGGCAGCAAGGGTAGCCAGTGTCGTACTGGTACCGATCAGGGTAACCGGTTTATTGATAAAATAACTGACGATCTGATTCAGGGTAGCCGCATCGCCCTGCGCATTGCGATAAATAAGCTGTGCCGTGCCGGCCTTTTCGCTGTAGCCACTGTCAGCAAGGGCATCTGTAAACCCTTTCCGGGCCTCTGCAATGGTGGCATCCTCAAACGCCTCCATAAACCCGATTACCGGCACGTCCTGGTTATTGCCGGTACAACTGATACCGAACAGGGCAACGATCAGCAGGCAAACCCCGGCCGCTTTCCGGTTTATCTTTACCATTATCCGTTGGTTTCCTCGCCGTAATAATGCTTGCCGATTTCAATCCGTTCCCGGCCGTTCTGCAACCGCCAATGGTTCGTGTCACGTAACGAGTACGCACAGCCACAGTATTCCTGCATATAGAATTGTTCCTTTTTGCTGATTTCCAGCATCCGTGACGAACCACCTTTCTTCCGCCAGTTATATTTCCAGTAGCTGATACCGGGATAATGGGCAGCCGCACGGTCGCCACAGTCGTTGATCTGCTCAAAGTTTTTCCACCGCGAAATACCCAGGGAACTGGATATCACCGGAAAACCGTTTTCATACGCATAGAGGGCCGTGCGTTCAAAACGCATATCAAAGCACATGGTACAGCGGACACCTCTTTCCGGCTCGTGTTCCATCCCTTTTGCCCGTGCAAACCAGTTATCCACATCGTAATCGGCATCGATAAACGGGATGTTGTGTTTTTCGGCAAAACGGATGTTTTCATCCTTCCGCAGGTCGTATTCCTTACGGGGATGGATGTTCGGGTTATAAAAGAAGATGGTAAAATCTATTCCTGAGGCAATAATGGCTTCCATTACTTCTCCCGAACAGGGAGCACAGCACGAGTGGAGCAGCAGTTTATCTGCACCATCGGGCAATTCCAGTTTTTCGCGTACGAATTCCATGCCCAAAGGTATGAAATCCTTATAAAATTGTCGGGGTATTTTGGATTTTCTGCTGATGTATGTTTACGACCCATCCCTTTGTCAGGCAGTTAAAACCAGCGTGGACTTCCCCAAATTTAAGACTGCGTATTTTTATAAAATTCTCTTCAAATTAACCTAAACCTAAATACCCGGCTTCCTGTCTTTCCAAAAAACTCCTATCTTCATCCTGTCATTTAACCGGTTATTCCATCAGTTAGCCATGAAAGCAGCTATTCATATCTCCTTTCCGGATTTCGCGGATCCGGCCTCCCGGACAACCATCGAAGCAGGTTCCGGGGATTTGTCAGCGAGCGTAAAAAACATCACCATCGTCCTGTACCACCTGTCCGT
>CAZJKM010000109.1:0-9084 GCA_964546645.1 uncultured Sphingobacteriaceae bacterium | reverse complement strand
TGAACGAGCAGGGCAAAGCGGTGTTCCCGGCTACGCTGGATGCATCGGCCAACGCACCGGGAATGCTGCGCGCCAATTTCACGACCCGGGTTTTTGAACCGGGTGGTAATTTCAGCATTGACTACATCAGCATGCCTTTCAGTCCGTTTAACACGTACCTCGGCGTGAAAGTTCCGCCAGGCGACAAACTATCCGGTATGCTGCTTACGGATAACGACCACCAGGTACAGCTGGTAGCCGTAGACGCCAATGGCAAACCCGCTACGGGAACCCGGAAAGTGCAAGTGGAGTTCTACAAGATTCAATGGCGCTGGTGGTGGAGTCAGGAACAGGAGTTCTCCGGCAACTTCACCCAAAACCGCTATAACCAACTCCTGAAAAAAGAAACGATAACGCTGGCGAACGGCAAAGGTAACTGGACGATGCGGGTTAATTATCCGGACTGGGGCCGTTACCTGATACGGGTAATTGATCCGGAAAGCGGGCATGCCACCGGAAAAACATTGTATATCGACTGGCCCGGGTGGGCGCAGCGTGAGCAGCAAAGTAACCCGACAGAAGCCTCCATGCTTTCGTTCACGGCCAATAAAACGCAGTATCACGTGGGCGAGGAAGTCACGCTCACCATCCCTTCGTCAGAAGGCGGCCGCGGGCTCATCAGTCTGGAAAACGGTAGCCGCGTGCTGAAAACATACTGGGTGGAAACACAAAAGGGACAAACGGTATATACGTTTAAGGTGGAGGAATCCATGGCTCCCAACATTTTTGTGAATGTTACCCTGCTGCAGCCGCATTCGCAAACAGCCAACGACCTTCCTATACGTATGTACGGTGTGATACCGCTGAAGATTGAGAATCCGCAAACGATACTGAAACCGATGATCAACCTCCCGGCCAGTCTGATACCCGAAACAAAATCGTCCATCACGGTATCGGAATCTGCCGGGAAAGCCATGACTTACACCGTGGCCATTGTTGACGAGGGACTGCTCGACCTTACCCGCTTTAAAACTCCCGACCCGCACAGCAGCTTTTACGCACGTGAAGCGCTGGGTGTAAAATCGTGGGACTTATTTGACCAGGTGCTGGGTGCCTGGGGCGGAAATATGGAACGTCTCCTCAGCATCGGGGGGGATGACGATCTCAGCCGGAATATACATCCTGCGAAAGCGAACCGTTTCGTGCCGGTTGTGAAATTCCTCGGTCCGTTCACACTTAAAAAAGGTGGCAAAAACACCCATGAGTTCACGCTCCCGCAGTATGTTGGTTCGGTAAGGGCCATGGTGATTGCCGGCCAGGATGGGGCGTATGGCTTCGCGGAAAAAGCGGTACCGGTTAAAAAACCGCTGATGCTGCTGGCCACATTGCCCCGGGTTATTGGTCCCGGCGAGCAATTCAGTCTGCCGATAACGGTATTCGCCATGGAAGACGCTATTCAGAATGTGGCAGTAAATGTATCCGCCTCCGGCGGCCTGCAGGTAAGTAACGGGCAGCAAACACTGAGTTATGCACAGCCGGGTGAAAAGATGATACATGCTTCGGTTACTACCGGATCGGGCACCGGTATCGGGAAGATCCGGATAACTGCTAAAAGCGGAAATGAAACGGCCGTGTATGAAACCGAGCTGGATATCCGCAACCCGAACCCGTACATCACGTCTGTCGATCAGCATGAGATCAACGCGGGTGCGAACTGGCAACAGCAGGTACAGCCGCTCGGACAGGGTGGCAGCAACACCGGAAAGATCGAACTCTCATCACTCCCGGCTATTAACCTGGAAGCACGATTGAGTTACCTGATACAATATCCGCATGGATGCGTGGAGCAGATCACCTCAGGTGTATTCCCGCAGCTGGTGCTGGCTAATCTTACCAGGCTAAGCGACAAGCAAAAAGCGGCTGCCGACCGCAACATTAAAGCCGGAATTCACCGGCTCAGGGGATACCAATTGGCCGACGGCGGTATCGGATACTGGCCCGGCGCACGTGAGGCGGAGGAATGGAGCACCAATTACACCGGCCATTTCATGCTCGCTGCTGAAGCGGGAGGTTACCAGCTGCCGGCGGGATTCCTGACCGGCTGGAAACGCTTCCAGAAAAACAAGGCCCAGCAATGGACCCCGCAGAGATATAACTACCACGGGGGCGATCTGATACAGGCGTACCGCCTCTATCTGCTGGCACTGGCCAAAGCGCCGGAGTTAGGCGCCATGAACCGGCTGAGAGAAACGCCGCAGCTGTCTGATGAAGCGAAATGGAGGCTCGCGGCGGCTTATGCCCTTGCCGGGCAATCCACTACGGCCAACCAGCTCATTAAAGGTCTCAGCACTGACCCTGAACCATACACGCAGGCAGGACGCACATTCGGTTCTGCACTCAGGGACCGTGCGATGATACTGGAAGCACTGGTGGTTATGGGCCGTACACAGGAAGCGGAACGATTGCTGACCGGTGTAGCCGCTGCTTTGGGAAATGAGCAATGGTACAGCACCCAGACAACGGCCTATGCCTTGCTGGCCATTGCCAATTTCATGGGCAATACTTCCGGAACAGGCGGTGTCAGCTTTACGTACACACTCAATGGCAGGCAAGAGACGGTGAAAACCGACACTTATCTGCACCAGATCGAGCTCGACCTGAACAGCCAGCCGGCGACTATCGCCGTCAGCAATACAGGTTCGGGAAAACTATATGCGCGCGTTGTGCGGACCGGGCAGCTCCCTGCCGGACAAAGCCTGTCTGTAAAACCGGCTCCTGACGTGCTGGTCATGAACGTGCGGTACACCGATGCCAAGGGCACAGCGATACATGTGGCCAACCTGAAACAGGGCACGGACTTTATCGCTGAGGTTACGATAAAAAACACCGGCAACATGGGCACTTACGAACACATGGCCCTTACACAGATCTTCCCGTCGGGATGGGAAATTATCAATACCCGCATTGCTGATAATGAAAGTGCCACGCGGTCATCCCCCTACACCTATCAGGATATTCGTGACGACCGGGTGCTAACGTATTTTAACATCCGACAACAGGAAACGTTAACGTACCGGGTATTGCTGAACGCCTCCTACACCGGAAAATACTTCCTGCCCGGCGTAGCCTGCGAAGCAATGTACGACAACCGGATACAGGCCGGTAATGAAGGAATGTGGGTGGGGGTTGATTAGTTGATTAGTTGATTAGTTGATTGGTGGATTAGTTGATTGGTGGATTAGAGGGCTAGTTTATTAGTGGATTGGATCCATTTCACGTTGATGTGTTCCTTCAGGTTTTTTTAAGCCTCCGTCATCATTCGCATTTTGTATTGACATACTGCCTATGTTGTGAAATACTGACAACTATAACAATATAAACCGGGAAGTCATAAACACTGTAAGATATTGGTTTTACAACATTTATGATTTTCGGCAGATTGCTACAAAAGCGATTCAATTCTTTTTATATTGCGTCAATTTAGCTTAAAAACCCACCCAATCACGTATGAACATTGAAATAAAGGAGACTAAGGACGTTAAACAAGACGACATCATTGAAATCTATAAGTCGAATCACTGGTCATCCGCAGAAAAACCAGACCAATTGTTCAAAGCGTTGACTAATTCTCATTCTTTTATTACAGCCTGGCATAATGAAAGGCTGGTAGGACTTGGAAATGCTATTTCGGATGGATTTTTAGTAGTTTATTATCCCCATCTAATCGTTCATCCTGACTATCATGGAAAAGGAATTGGAAAACAGATTTTAAATAAATTTCAGGAAAAATACGGCGACTTTCATCAACAAATCTTAGTTGCTGACGGGAAAGCAATAGACTTTTACGAAAAGTGTGGATTCAAGCGAGCTGGTGGAACAAAATCGATGTGGATTTATCAGGGGCAAGACCATTAAAAAAATTCACTGTTATAGGCAATGGGTTTTGCAGAAGCCGACCTGACGAGTGCAGTGTTTGACAACTGCAATCTGACACAAGCTATTTTTGACCGCACCACACTTGAAAAAGCAGACTCTCGGACTTCTTACAATTATTCCATTGACCCTGAAATCAACCAAATTAACAAAGCAAAATTTTCTGTCTTGAGTGTTATCAGGGCTTTTAGACAAACACGATGTTGACATAGAAAAATGACACCAAAAATTAAAGTATCAAACGAAAAGAAATTAGTCGGAAAGCGACTTACAATGAGTTTTGCGAACTACAAAATAGGCGAACTTTGGAGAAGTTTTATGCCAAGACGAAAAGAAGTAACCAACAACTTGACAAACGACTTGATTTCGTTGGTGGTTTACAAGCCGACACATTTTGCAGACTTTAAGCCGACAAACGAATTTGAAAGGTGGGCAACCGTTGAAGTGTCAGACTTTGACAACGTACCGAACGAAATGGAAACGTTCATTTTGCCAAGCGGACTTTATGTGATTTTTGACTACAAAGGCTTAAACACAGACAACTCGATTTTCCAATACATTTTAGGAACATGGTTGCCAAATTCAGACTACGCTTTAGACAACCGACCGCACTTTGAAGTTTTGGGAGACAAATACAAAAACAACGACCCGACATCAGAAGAAGAAATTTGGATACCGATAAGACCGAAAAACACCAGCCACTAACAGTGGTTTTGCGTCAAGCGAACTGACGTGTAAACTCAGTTTTTTGTTATAAATTTGACTTTGGTGCAAACCGTTAGCGGCAATACAAAGGGACAACCGAATTATGAGCAGACAGTTCTATATATCTACAGACAAAACAAAATTAGATATCGACTTAATAGTCGACTTTCTCAATAATAAATCATACTGGGCTAAAACCCGAAATAAAGCGACCATAGAAAAATCAATAGGGAACTCATTATGCTTTGGTGTATATGACCAGGGAAATCATCAAATTGGTTTCGCCAGAGTTATCACTGACTTTGCTGTCTTTGCCTGGCTACTTGACGTCTTCATACTGGAGGAGCATCAAGGTAAAGGATTAGGAAAATTGCTAATGCAGGAAATAATGTCTTATAGTGATTTACATGGGATACGAAGATGGGGACTAGGTACAAATGATGCACATGGCTTATATAAAAAGTTTGGTTTTACGCCTTTATCAAGCCCTACTGACATGATGGAAAAAATTTTAAAATAGTGTACTGCCACTAACACTACCTTTACATTAAGCTGGGTAATGTGATTTATGAAAGTATTTGCTATATAAGTTAAAGCCACGTCCATTAGGCATAATGCTACCAGCGACCGTAACAACTTCAACAGTTAGACAAAATAAATGAATGACGATACAAAACGACTTTCACGACTGACCGCAATTTTGATACAACTGCAAACGAAGCGACTTATCACAGCTACTACTCTTGCAGACAAATTTAACGTTAGCATAAGGACAATTTACAGAGACATCAGAGCTTTAGAGCAATCGGGTGTTCCAATTGTAACTGAAGACGGAAAAGGTTATTCGTTAATGGAAGGCTACAAAATTCCACCCGTTACATTTACCGAAAGTGAAGCAAACGCGTTGATTACAGGCGAACAATTCATTTTAACAAATAAAGACACATCTTTTGTAAGAGATTTTACAGAGGCGATTAGTAAAGTGAAATCTGTTTTGCGGCAATCCACAAAAGACAATGTAAACTTACTTTATGATCGCATTGCTATTAGCCAAAACAATGGAAGTGATGTTACAAGCCATCATTTGTCAGATTTACAGTTGGCTCTTACAAATTTCAATTTGGCGAAAATCGAATATCAAAAAGCCGATACTGACGAAATCACTAACCGCACGGTTGAACCTTTTGCATTATTAAGCACACAAGGCAATTGGTTGCTTTTAGCGTGGTGTCGTTTACGAAAAGAATTTAGACTTTTTAGACTTGACCGAATTAAAAATCTTCAAATTCAAACTGAAAAATTTGAACCCCATAAAATGACTTTAAAACAGTATTTTGACAGATTTGAAAAGTAATTTTTATACCCCTGACACAGGGCTGTCACTTTGCCATTTTACTTTTGTTGCATCAATAATAAAAACAAATAAAATGGAAAGGAAACACGTTTTAAGAGGCTTGGCAACAGTTAACTTTTATGCAAAAGACCACGCAGGAGCAAAAAAATGGTACAGCGAATTTTTGGGCATCGAACCCTACTTCAATGTACCGGGTTATACCGAATTTCGTATTGGCGACTATCAACACGAATTAGGAATAATTGATAGCAGTTATGCACCAGAAGGTTATTCTACTGAACCCTCAGGAGCTATTGCACATTGGCACGTTGACGATTTAAAAGGAACACTTGACAAACTTATTCTGATGGGAGCAACAGAATATCAACCTATCACAGACCATAGTCAGGGAAAAGGGACTTTTGTAACAGTATCTGTGGTTGACCCTTTTGGCAATATACTTGGCATAATGACCAATGTCCATTATCTTGAAATTTTAAACCAAAAGAACGCATAACTTATTATGGAAACAAAAGATGGAAAACAAGCTGTCTATGCCATAACGAGAGCGGAGTGGCGAAAATGGTTAGAACAAAACAGCCAAACGGAGAAATCTGTTTGGTTAATCTTGTATCACAAAAAAAGCAAAGTGCAAAGTGTCAATCTCAACGATGCTACAGAAGAAGCACTTTGTTTCGGCTGGATAGATAGCTTATGTAAAAAAAGAGACGCTGAAAGTTTCTACCTGACCTTTACACCTCGTAACCCAAAGAAAAGCAACTGGAGTAAACCCAACATAGACCGGGCAGAAAGAATGATAGAGCAAGGTTTAATGACTCCACAAGGGCAACTTCTTATAGACATTGCAAAACAGGCAGGAAAATGGGAAACCGTATGACAAGAAAAGAAGCACAGATGAGCCTAACAACGGGATTTTATGCCATATATGACTTTCGATAGATTTTTACAAAAGCGCTTTAATTTTTTTATATTGCGTCAATTTATGAGTTACCTGCCATATACATACCGCCAACATCGGTTTCGCGTCAGGCGGGGCGAACGGCTTCGTAGGGAGTTTTGTGCAAAAAGCCCGCCCGAACGCAAAGCCGTAAACCGTTAGCGGTAATTACCGACAGACCCTATTTCCATAATTTCGACACCCTGACAAACTATTTGTAACCTTTCCAAAGTTCGTTTACTCTATTCAGATAGTAACAACTTAAAAAATAAAAAAATGGAAAGCACAATCAAAAATCAGTCGCTGACACAAACGTTAAACCTGTTAAAGTTCACATTCGGAATTGTTCCGATTGTTGCGGGAGCCGACAAATTTACAAACCTGCTGACCAATTGGGAACAATACATTAATCCATCTATCGCTAATCTGTTGCCTGTTTCGGCTTCGGTGTTTATGATGATTGTTGGCATTATTGAAATTGGCGCAGGTATCATTGTGCTGAAAAAAACCGAAATTGGCGGATATATTGTTGCAGCATGGCTCACCGTTATTGCATTGACATTATTGCTTGGTTTCAACTATGTTGATGTAGCAGTGCGTGACCTTGTGATGGCAATTTCGGCTTTTGCTATGGCAAGAATATCTAAAATCGTTGCATGACAAACTATGGGTCAATTTGAAAAATTTACAGAAACAGAAATTATCGGACGGATTTTAAACGGAGAGAAGGCGCTCTATGAAATTATCGTCAGACGGTTCAATCCTTATTTGTACAAAGTAGGCAGGTCGTACAATTACAATCACGAAGACACGCAGGATTTAATGCAGGAAACGTTTATTGATGCGTATAAAAACCTTTTGCAGTTTGAGGGACGTGCCGCTTTTAAAACCTGGATTATCCGTATAATGATGAACAACTGTTACAGAAAAAAAGGGAAATCAAGTTTTAAGAATGAAATCATGCAAGATGTAAACGACAATGCGAAGCCAATGTTTACCAACGCAAACAATGATACCGAAAAGATAATTCAAAACCGAGAGTTGAGGCATATCATCGAAGATGCGCTAGGCAAAATCCCTTTCGACTACCGAATGGCTTTTTCGCTGCGGGAAATAAACGGATTGAATGTATCGGAGATGGCAAACCTGTTGAGTATTAGTGAGGCTAACGTAAAAGTGAGGTTAAACAGGGCAAAAACGATGTTAAGGCGTGAGATAGAAAAAGCGTATTCTGCCAGCGAACTGTTTGAATTTAATTTAATCTATTGCGATAGCATAGTAGAAAACGTAATGAAAAAAATAAACGAACTCTGATTTTATGAAGGAAACGACAAATATTGATTTGAGTGAAGTAGCAATAGAAACACCATTTAATGATGATGTTTTTGACCTTACCGATGACGAAAAAATAAATAAAATAGAACATCATTTTGCCCAAATAATACACACACTTGGACTTAATCTATTTGACGACAGTTTGTGCGAAACACCTAAAAGAGTAGCAAAAATGTTTGTGAAAGAAATATTTAGCGGATTAAATCCACACAACAAACCAGAAATAAGCCTTTTTGAAAACAAGTATGGTTACAAAAAAATGCTGATTGAAAAAGACATTACGCTGTATTCAAATTGTGAACATCACTTTGTGCCGATAATCGGCAAAGTACACGTTGCATATATTCCCGACAAACAAGTTATCGGCTTATCTAAAGTTAACCGATTGGTACAATATTATGCCAAACGTCCGCAAGTGCAGGAACGCCTGACGGTTCAGATTTCAGAAGCATTGAAAGAAATTTTGCAGCATAATGATGTAGCCGTTGTAATAGAAGCAGACCATCTGTGCGTAGCTTCAAGAGGCATCAACGACACCAACAGTAAAACGTTTACCGCTAACTATTCGGGACAGTTTGAGAACGACATCGTAAGACAGGAATTTTTATCACATATCCAAAACAGATAATCACAATGGCACAAACAATTAAAATAATATCAGTCGAACATCTCACACACGATGTTTTACGAATAGTTGCAGAAAAGCCGACAGGGCTGAATTTTATTGTCGGACAGGCGGTTGATATTTCACTGCCCAAACAAGGTTTGGAACAGGAATTAAGAGCTTTTACTTTTACTTCATTGCCCGAAGATGAACACATAGAATTTACTATCAAAACAT
>CAZJKM010000108.1:7963-9249 GCA_964546645.1 uncultured Sphingobacteriaceae bacterium | reverse complement strand
TGCAGATCAGGTTATTCTGTCGTCTTATTTTTTGCAGAATCCGCTACCACCTTAAATGTTGTCAAGCCGATTTGATCCACTGCTTTTTCCGAAACCTGCGGAAACAGGTCGTCACCCGTATACGGTTTTCCGTCTTTGCCTTTCGAAAACAGTTGATATTGGCTGCTGTCACGTTGATAAAAGAAGAGGTTTTCAGCGCGATTTTGATTTATCTGTACCGGGTCATGGATCCAGACGTGGTCTTTGCTTTTAGTCAGTTGCTGCAGGCTATCCGGATAGTATCCGTTTTCGGTCTTGTAAAATTCTACCTTGCTGACTAAATTGTTTAATTGGGTTTGAGCATGCTTTTCAAACCCTTCCCGGACAACCGGGCTATGCTTCGTGAAATAAAAGATGGATGAGTATACAGCAACCGTAATGAAAATTCCTGCCACACCTATTAATGTAAACCACTTATCCTTATACTTTGCCATTCCCAGGAATATAAATATCATTCCGGCAATGGCACCTATCAGAGGAATCAGGCAAAGCAGTCCTAATGCATAGGGTGGCTTTACGGTCGTTTTAAACGGATACCTTCCGCTGGCGTTATTAATTGCTTTTTGAGTAAATCCAACAAAGTTTATCCTCTCGGCAGGAGAAGAGAACACGCTGACCGGAATGAGTGAAAGCGTTTTGTCGGCATACGTCAACCAAACAAATTCTGAATTGGATTGAACGGCTGTTATTCCATCCCATTTTATCGTTTGGTCACTGGTGGTTGACGATATCCCTTCGTCAGAAATCTGCCATTTATTTTTTTCTAAAAGCTTAGGTTCAGCCATGATGGATTTCTGCAGCCGGTTCCTGCCTGAAAAATAGGGGAAAAGAAAAAACAACGCAATAAGAACGAGCGTGGACAAGCTCCAACCTATTATAAAGGTAGTCCAATTGAATGGATTCATGGCAACATACAATCCGGTAAGTACAGGCAATATAAGTAAGAACAGGATTCCTCTTTGAGTATTTTCCCAGGCATTTAGCCAATTAAAGCGCATATAGTCTTTAACTGTACATTGAAATTCAATTTCCGTCATTTGGTTTAAAGCGTTTTTTGTAGGGCTGTCAACGGTTGCCGGAGCAAAAACCGGCTTATCTCATGTTGAAGTATTTTTTAGGCAAGCGTACGGAGACAATTAATAACCCGCCAAAAAGGAGGCTTCCCATAAGCAGCATAGATAATCCTTGACTTTTAACCGGAAACTCACTGAATTCAGACAAGAGAGCTAATAAAAACAGTACACTTA
>CAZJKM010000108.1:0-7863 GCA_964546645.1 uncultured Sphingobacteriaceae bacterium | reverse complement strand
CATATCGGTTTCGGACGGAGGGGTAACGCTGATGACTGTTCCGTTATCTGTAACAGTTCCCTTTGTATATTCGTTGGTGGCCGGATTAAACCATTTTGCTGAATAGCTGTATTTCGCGGCCTTCCTTATTTCAACCGGTGATCCGTCGGGGAGATAGATCAGTATCATGTTATCATCCGGCGTTTTGATCACCGAAACAAACGCATCGGCTTCCTGGTCTCCGGGTTGGCTGACCAGCAGTTCCTGGGCAGGATAAAAATCCCACCACGGCAGCTTCTTAAAAAAGCGCGCCAGATAACCCATCTGTATGGAAGCAGGCAGTTCCAGGGATTGCTGCCACGTGGAGGTCCACGGAGCATCTCCATGATTTAGTATTTTTTCTCCTTTCCGGAGCCACGGCCAGATACCGTTAGCCCCGTATGTAATCCCGGAAACAGGTGCTGAAAATAAACTTCGGTAACAAGCACTGCGTATGACTTTCCCCGTAAGGTTAGGCCGTATTTCATCGTAAACAGGCTCAAGATTAATCAGCGGTTTTGGTGGAATGTTTTTCCAGTTCGTAGCGACATCTCCGGTTGTGATGCCGCGGATAATGGATTCACTATGACCATGCCCACTCTGGTACCCGACGATATCGAGCCAGGTTTCATCTTTATAAATCTCTCCGATCCATGAACCTCCTTTCGGGTGCAGTGCCACCGGTCCCTGGAACTTTCCATCACCAAACACTTCTTTGCCAATCGTTTTCCAGCGCTGCTCGTATTTCCCGGTGTAATCACCATCCCCGCCCAGCAGCCACACCACATGGTTCGCCCCGTATCTTGCTACCATATACGTAGCGAGCAATGCTGCCTGGTCATCCGGCAGGAAATAGCCGGGGTTCAGTTCCTTGCCTCTTCCCGGAAAGGCCCATAACAGAACCGGGGCAGCCACCAATCCGTAGGCATTGATCTGATCGATCCGCTGATCTAAGCGCCTGAAAAATTCAGGGTGAATATGGATGGTGTCTCTCCCTTGAAAAGCGGTTAGTCCTTCACTGTTTTTGTCGCACCCCCGCCACGGCGTAGTAACGAATTGTATGACCGTGTAATCGTGTGAGGCGCGGTGACGAAGGTACGTTTCCCATTCTGCTTCCGTGGATTTGAGGGGACCGTTCCATGCCGTGCAGCCCAGCCAGAAAAAAGGAGTGCCGTCAGCATGCGACAGGTGATAGTGCCCTTCATTGCTTCGGACGGGACCATGCCGGTGGATAGCATGTTTTTTACGGTTTTCTATGCATTCAAAAGTACCCTTGCGGTGGTGTAATCCTTTGTTCCGTGCATCGGAAGAAACGGTATTAAAAGACCAGGTTCCTGTTTCGTCCGGCATAAACCGTGTTTTCCATATCAGGCCCCCATCCCAGAAACCCCGGACCGTCTTTTCTTTCCCGGAAGGGGATGAAAAAGTGACCTCAAGCGCTTTTCCCATCTGAAGCGGGTTCTGATAGGTCACGTCGCTGGTAAATATCAGCTCATACCTGTTAAATTTTTCTGCACGGGGAGGCTGTGCGGCCAGCACGAAGACCGGTACGAGCCACCCTAATAAAATCCCGGTTTTTGTGATACATGCCATATGCGTTATGTTCAGAACCTGTAGGCAACCGACAGCGACCCGTACTGGTGCCTGAAGAATACCCGCTGTGCCTCTTTGGTGTTATAATAGTATTCCAAATTCAGGGTAATGGCGTTTTGGGCGTACATCATCCCCACCCGTTGCGAGAACATCCAGGGGAATGGTTTCGTGGTAACCGGACCTTTGTCCTGGAGAAAAAAACCGCCCTGTATGGTTGCATCATATGCCGTATAACGTATATGGGGTGCATAAAAGAAAAACAATTCACTCCGTTTTGTGGCCGATCCGATGCGGCTGTGGGTATACGCCGACTCATACAGTTTGCCAAGCTTGCCGAGTCTGAGTACCGGCGCAGCAGAAAACCCGGTATGGTTCAGGCCCAGTGTAGCGGAGCCTTGTACACTCATATCGAACCACCTGTTCTTCGTACGTATCAGCAGGTGAAGGTAACTTACGGATACGTCTACACCTATTGCTTCCTCCAGTTGGTACTCCCACCCGGCGATATCATAAAGCCTGAAGATACGGTGAATGGTCTCCTGGACCGGGCGCCCCAGGGCTTTTTGTCCGATCATCCCCGCTTCGGCTCCGACGTGTAAAACGGCCTCGTTACGGTAGAAACGATTCAGGCCCGCATTCACGAACAGGTAAGCGGTGATGGGGCGGTCCACATCTTCCACCCGGTGGATCTGTGCCGTAAAGGAGTTGAACATTTTTTGTCCGGTGGTTACTTCCCAGTTAGAACCGGCAAGTTTGTCCGACAGCAGGGAGGTGTCGACAGCCTTCCGGAAATAGAGCATCAGGCCGTTGGTATAATACTGGTCCTGGCGATTCAGCAGGTATACGTCGTTATCGTTTCTGAACCCGACTTCATAGCGGTATCCCCGCTGTGCCAGACCATGCTGTGTAAACAGCAGGAACAGCAGCAGTATATAGGGGCCGTATGTTTTATGCGTAAACATTTGTCAGATTAAGAACCTCCAGGATAGCCTTTGCTTTCACCAGGCACTCCCCGTACTCTTTATCCCCGTCAGCATTGGCCGTAATGGCCCCGCCGGTATGGAAAGACAGGTATCCGGATACCGCATCATACAGCATCGTGCGGATGACTACATTAAAATCGAAATCGCCGTCCGGGCTGAAATAGCCGACCGCCCCGGAATAAACACCGCGCCTGCTGTATTCATACCGGTCGATCAGTTCCATGGCACTGATTTTAGGGGCACCGGTCATGGAGCCTGCCGGAAATGTATTTTTTATGGCGGTGGTTACGGGCAGACCGGGCTGTATATCGCAGACCACCGTGGAAACAAGCTGATGTACCTGCCGGAAGCTGTGGACATCCAGGAGGGATGCCGCTTTTACGCTGCCTGGGCGGGCACTCCGGGTAAGGTCATTCCTGACCAGGTCAACGATCATGATATTTTCAGCGATCTCTTTCGCATTGGTGCGCAGCTCCTGTTTCAGGAGCTTGTCTGTATCCGGATCGGAGTCTCTTGGTGCGGTGCCTTTGATAGGCTGAGCAATCAACTGATGGCCTTTCTTCAGCAGGAAGCGCTCCGGTGAAGCCGACAGGACATACAGCTGCCGGTATTTAAAGAAGCATGAAAAGGGGGTAGGAGATACCCTGTTTAGTTTCAGATAGGTGGCCAGCGGATTGATCTGTATATGCTCCGCATAAAATTCCTGGCACAGGTTTACCTCATAAATGTCACCGCGAATGATGTGTTTCCGCAGGCTTTCGAATGTTTCGAGGTATTCGTTGCGGCTCATTCTGCTTTTGATGGCCGGAGCAGGTGCAGTCGCGTCCCCGTCTGTTGCCGGATCCGCCTGTTCAATGACGCGGATGACCTGCTGCGGATCGTCAGCCTGTATTTCTACTCCATCGTCGTAAAAACGGAGTGTGTACTGCGGGACAAAAAAATAAGCATCTGGAAAAGGGAGGTGCCGGGGATGGCGTGTCCGGAGGTCCTCCGTTTCATTTTTCAGGTCATACGCCAGAAAACCGGGGATCCATGCCCCCGGATGCGTATCGATAAACTGCTGAAGGCCCGCGAAGGTATCGCTTCCGTTTGAAACAAACCCCTCTTTTTCCCCCACCGCAATAAACCGGTCGAGCCGGCCATACGGGTCACTGTAGCCATTGGCATCCAGGCAGCAGGCACTCTCAAATCCCGCTGCCCAGGCCAGCGCCTTTTCGGCAAACAGGTTCAGGTCCGTCGGGTGATAATAATAGGCTGCCATGGGATAGCAATCGTTTGGCTTACAGCACCAGTGTCTGCTTCCGGTCGGGACCCACAGACAGGTACCTGACGGGTACCTGCAGCGCCTTTTCCAGGTACCGGATGTAAGCAACCAATGTCTCCGGAAGATCTTCTGCGCTGGTAATACCGGTCAGGTCCTGGTTCCAGCCCCGGATTGCTTCATATACCGGCTCTGGTTTGATGGTATTGATATCATACGGCATATAATCTATCTTTTCGCCGTTATGGATATAGTGCGTACAGGCATAGATCTGTTCAAAACCGCTGAGCACATCCGCCTTGGTCATCACCAGCTCTGTTACCCCGTTCAGCATGATGGCGTAACGCAGGGCAGGAAGGTCAATCCAGCCGGTACGGCGCGCACGTCCGGTGGTGGCGCCGAACTCATGGCCGATCTGCCGCAGTTGTTCACCCGTTTCATTTTCCAGTTCGGTCGGGAAAGGACCGCCGCCCACACGTGTACAGTAGGCTTTAAAAATGCCGATCACTTTACCGATTTTATTAGGGGCAATGCCCAAGCCGGTGCAGGCACCGGCGGTGGTCGTATTAGACGAGGTAACGAACGGGTAAGAACCGAAATCAATATCCAGCAGGGTTCCCTGCGCACCTTCGGCCAGCACCTTTTTCCCTTCTGCCAGGTAGCCGTTCACCAGGTGTTCACTGTCGACCTGCGGAATCGTTTTCAGAAACTCAATGGCCTCAAAGAAAGCCTTCTCCCGGTCGCTGAAATCGGCAATATCACCGTAATGACCAAGGATGGATTTATGCTTTTCCACCAGCTTCTGATACCGTTCGAGGAAATCAGGCAACTGCGTATCGCCCACCCGCAGACCGTTACGGCCGGTCTTGTCCATATAGGTAGGCCCGATCCCCTTCAGGGTGGAGCCGATTTTCCCGTCACCCATTTTTGATTCAGAAGCCGCATCCAGCAACTGGTGGGTAGGCAGGATGAGATGCGCTTTGCGGGCAATGACCAGCTTGCCGGAGCCAACCGGATCAAAGCCGTTTTTTTTCAGGTTATCCAGCTCCCGCTTCAGGATGATGGGATCGATCACCACCCCGTTGCCGATCAGATTCAGCGTACCGGGGTTAAAAATGCCCGACGGAATGGTATTCAACACATATTTTTGCCCGTCAAATTCCAGTGTATGCCCTGCATTGGGCCCGCCCTGGAACCGGGCTATCAGGTCGTATTCCGGGCAAAGTACATCAACAATTTTCCCTTTACCTTCGTCGCCCCATTGCAGGCCCAAAAGCACATCAACGTTCATATATATACTATTAAGATTTGGTAAGAAATGGATGGTCTGACAGTGTGTAAACCGACTTTTTCAGAAAGCGCACCATGTGTGTCATTAAGAAGCGTGCTCCAGTTCACTGACCGTTGCCGGTTTGGCTGGCTTATCCGCGTCTCTTTTGGAAACACAGTCATGGCAAAATCCATACAGATTCAATGAATGGTGTTTAATTTCAAATTTAAGCAAGTCTCCCATCATGCTCTGTATCTGGTGGATACGTGGGTCGCAAAATTCAACCACTTTGCCACATTCAATACAGATGATATGATCGTGCTGCTTATAGCCGTATGATTTTTCAAACTGGGCCATGTTTTTGCCGAACTGGTGTTTGGTCACCAGGTCACAGGAAACCAATAGTTCCAGGGTGTTGTAAACAGTGGCACGGCTTACACGGTACTTTTTATTTTTCATGTGGATATATAGTGATTCCACATCAAAGTGATCATTGCGGGAGTAAATTTCCTCCAATATGGCAAACCGCTCCGGTGTTTTCCGGAGGCTTTTATTTTCAAGATAAGCCTCGAAAATCTTCCGGGCCATCCCCGCATTCTCTTTTGCTGACATATCGTCTCCTGATTAAGGTACAAATTTAGATAAAATTGTTATGATATACAAAAGAAACCATGGCACGTTGCAGGGCCGGAGTCTTACCATTATTGTTTAACTTTGCTGAACCACTAAATAGGGTTGATCCGGGCCATACCGGACACACTGAATGAAAGAAACAAAACTGAAATACCCCTGGTATAACGGATGGACATTACTGGCCTTGCTGATTTTCCTGCTGGTATCTATACCTGCGCTAACGTTGGCCATCCGGATTTTCGATACGGCCGGTCCACAGTGGCCATATATCGCCGGCCGGTTGCTGACCCACTATGTACCCTCGACCTTGCTGCTGTTGGCGGGCGTGTCGGCTGTGACACTGGTAACAGGTGTCGGCACAGCATGGGTTGTCTCCGTTTACCGCTTTCCGGGAAGGAAGCTTTTCGAATGGCTGCTGATCCTCCCGCTTTCCTTCCCGGCTTACATGATGGCCTACAGCTATGTCGGGCTGCTTGAATATACCGGGCCGGTAAATACCTTTCTGAGGAACCGGGCCGGCCTGGATATGACCGGACCGATCTTCGATATCATGAACATAGGGGGAGCCATTTTTGTACTATCCATGAGCCTTTTTCCTTATCTGTATGTCATCTGCCGGACAACGTTCGTAACCCGGTCCAGGGACCTGCTGGATGCCGCTTCCACGCTGGGGTGCAGCCAATGGCAGATTTTCCTGAAAATCGCATTGCCGATGGCCCGGCCGGCTATCATCGCAGGGTTGGCATTGATCGGCATGGAGGTGCTCAATGATTACGGTACCGTCAAATATTACGGTGTGGATACCTTTACCACCGGGATTTTCAGGGCATGGTTCTCCATGGGTGACGTCAGTACAGGTATCAGATTGTCGGCTATCCTGATGCTGTTTGTTGTTGCGATGCTGTGGATGGAAAGGGGACAACGTGGGAGCAGGGCGTTTACAGGCCGGAGCGGCGGACACAGGCAGCCTGTACGCAGGCGATTGCATGGCCCGGCGATGGTTATAGCAGTCGCTGCGTGTACGTTGGTATTGCTGGTAAGTTTTGTGTTTCCGCTGGCACAGGTTATCTACTGGGTGTACCTGACCGCTCATAAGGTAATCGATACGGCTTTCTGGTCACTGGTAGCCAACAGTTTCCTGTTGGCCCTTTTCTCCGCTGCGTTGATCGTGTTACTGGCCACCCTATTACTGTATTCAGCAAGGATAAACCGTATCCCATGGGTGCAATACGCATCCCAGTTGTCTGTTCTCGGCTATGCCATTCCCGGGGCAGTCATTGCCATCGGCATTTATCTTCCGGTGGTAACGCTGGACAAATGGTTGGTCAGGCTGTTCACCGGATCCGGTGGCTTGTACCTTTCCCTGACCGTATCGATGCTGGTTTTTGCCTATACCGTGCGGTTCATGGCCGTTGCCTACCATGCCATATCAGCCGGATTCCAGAAGGCAGGTGCCCATATTTCCGAAGCATCCCTGATATTGGGCGCTTCGTTTGCCCGTACACTCTTCCGGGTTGACATTCCGGTCATCAGGAACAGCCTGGGTGCCGCACTGCTGCTGGTCTTTGTGGATACCATTAAGGAACTTCCGCTGACGCTGATCCTCCGGCCATTTAATTTCCACACGCTGGCAACAAAGGCGTTTGACCTGGCCACGAATGAACAGATAGCAGAATCTGCCAACGCGTCCCTGTGCGTTGTGGCCATCGGCCTGTTGCCCGTCATCCTGCTGAACAATCTCGTGAAAGGAAATACACATGGATAATCCGGTACTGCGCGTGGATGGCATCAGCAAACGGTATCACAGGGGTACCGCGTATGCTGTTTCCCGTGTTTCGTTTGATCTGCAGGCGGGCGAACTGCTCGCCTTGGTGGGAGAAAGCGGGTCAGGGAAAACCACACTGCTCCGGATGATCGCCGGATTGGAACACCCCGACAGCGGAACTATTTCGTTATCGGGGCGGGTGCTGGTATCGGGGAAGAAGTCAGTGCCGGCAAGCAGGCGCGGCATTGGGTTGCTGTTTCAGGATTATGCCCTGTTCCCCCACCTCACCATTTCCCGGAATATTGCATTCGGGTTACCCCGGGCATCTGCGGAGGAACGG
>CAZJKM010000107.1:0-9443 GCA_964546645.1 uncultured Sphingobacteriaceae bacterium | reverse complement strand
GCGTTGGCCGATGCATCCAGCGTAGCCGGGAACACCGCTTTGCCCTGCTCGTTCAGCGTACCGTCGAACAGTACCTGTGTTTCGGTCGCAAAGGTGCGTGTGGGATCGTCAAACGTATAGTCGCCAAAGTCCGGGAAAGTGGTTTTGGCAGGGGAGAGGGTAGCTTCCACTTTTGCCTTCAGCTGCTGTACAGCTGCGCCGAACAGCCAGTGCGAGGTAAGGCCTATGTTAGCGCTGCCGCCTTTACCCAGTGTTTTCTGCCCGCCGAAATCCAGATCGATCTTTAACCGGTTTGGCATCACGGTTTCTATCTTCAGTGTTTTGCGGAACACGGCACCACCGGCCAGCACTTTTACCTGCCAGTTGCCGGTCGGGGCGGTAGTCTCTGTCTTAACCGGGAATGTATAAAACCCATTTAGTGGTTTGGTTGCATTCATTTTGGTATGCAGCTGGCCTTTCGGGTTATACAGCTCAAAAGATACCGGATGGTTTTCCGGCAGCTGTTTCGTTTTATCTTCGAGCATAAAGCTGACGTGGATCGAATCCCCCGGTCGCCATACGCCACGTTCACCATATATAAAACCCTTCAGTCCGTTCTGTACCACATCGCCATCCACATCAAAACGGCTCAGCGGGAGGGAGGAACCATCGTCTATCCGCATATAGGCCCTTTCATTGCCTTTTGCGGCCAGTACCATATAGGGGATGCGTGGCACGGTGAGTTCAGCAATACCGTCGGCGTTGGTGGTCGCTTTCTGCAGCACCTGCTGTTGGTAATCAAGCACACTAACTGTCACCCCTGATAACGGCTGGGTGGTGATGATATCCGTAGCGATGATCTGCATGCTGTTGTCATTGCCGCGTTTGGCAATCAGGCCGATGTTGGAGGCCAGCATATCGCGCGAAGCCCAGCGCTCGCGGTTGTAGTAGGAGTTGCTGCAAGGATTGTCACGCTCGTTCCACCGGAAGCCGGCGGGGTAGTAGTTATTGTACTGCGACCAGAATTCGTCATCACTGTCCACGCTTTGCGGGCGGCCCCAGTAGCTGTAGCCGTCGTAATATCCGGTATTGACGCCTTCTTCCTCACCGTCTCCCTCATCGTTTGCTTCCGTACCATCTCCGCAATCATACAGCGAGTAGCTTTTCCTGAATCCGATGGTGATACGGTACATAGCACCGGGTTCGGCGCGCAGCAGCTGGTCAATATCCAGTGCGAAACGGCTTTTACGCCGCAGGTTAAGGCCTTTGTCCGCGTCCAGTGCAATGGTTTTCTGCACCACGGGCCGGCCTACGCGCCGCAGCTCATATGAACCCCCGTCCTCGCCGCTCTGCAAATATTGTGTAACGTTATTTTCGTAGATTTTGATGATGGTAACGTCCACGGCGCGCAGGTTGATCGCCTCAAAAGGCATGGATAGTTTGCCGGTTCCGGGCAGGATGGTACCTTTGCCGGGGATGCTGACCGATGGCATCCGGCTTTCAAAATGGACATTAGCGGTGAAACCGGTGGTGATCTTTTTATTGGCGATATTCTCCACGCCTTCATTGACGGTAATGGTATAGTTCCCTTCCAGCCGGTCAGGGGCATAGACCTTTGCCTCGCTGCCATCCAAGGTGTAGCGTAAATCGCCGGTATTGCTGATGCCAATGAGGCCATTCAGGTCCTGGGCGACCAGCAGGGGGTCAGAGAACTGCACCAGTACATATTGTTCGGGATCGTGTATGGCTTTTACAGCCAGTACCTTAAAGGTACCTTCGGCGGGCACTTCCAGTTCCTGCCGGTCTTTTTTACGGGATGATATGGAGCTGCCATCCCAGCTGACGGCGAGTTTGCCGGGCTGTGCCCCGCGGCTGATGGAGTCAACGGTAAAGACAGCCGTGCGTGCCTGCACGTCATGAACCCATTTTATGTGAAGCGGCTGGTTATCGTGTGCCACCTGAACCAGTTTTTCGATCTGGTCGGGATTTTCCTGATCCGCCAGCCTGACGGTTCCTGAAAGTTTCATCAGCTTAAGCGACTGGGAACTTTGCGCCTGCAGACCGTGTACATCGATCTCAAAAGAGGGTTCGGTAACGGTAAAGTCAAACCGGAAAGTGCGGAGACTGTCCGGCACAGCAGTTACTTCACCCAGGGCAAAAGCCACCTGGTAGGTTTTTCCGGCCCGCAGCTCTTCATCGGGTCTGAATTCGACCGTACGGGCATCCACCCAGTGGGTCTGTCCTTTTATGGATGGGCTTATGGTAAATAGTTTGCGCGTTTCGTCGCCCTGCTGCTGCAGGGTGGCTACCTCTGATGCCAGCCGTACCCGGATGGGACTTTGTTTGGAGATAATGCCGGTGGTATACCCTTCAATGTAACGGGCAAATGCCGTATTTCCGGCATTCAGGGCTGTCGTGCCGCTGAATTTCCATACCAGAAAAATGAGGATACTGACGATAGCTACGCCTCCGAGGGCGATATACATGCTTCTGATCGATAGGGTAGCCTTCATGTTGTGGGTTATTAATGAAAGCTAAAGTAGGATTTTTTGGGAGACTTGGAAAGGGGGAGTTGGAAGTCGGTACCTGTTAAGCACTAAGCATCTGTCAAATTTCATCTGTTCCGGGTTCAAATATGACCACCAAAGCTAAAACTGTCACAACCCCGGAGTTTTAATTCCCAGAATTTCCCGGTGAAGCCGGGATCTTGTCTCATAAAAAATATAGCCATCTGCGAAGGGCGATTTGGAAGCATTGTCAAACACTTCGCTCCTTCTGAGAAATACGTAGCCATCGGCCCTTTCACGAAACGTGGTATAATGGAACGGATCTTTATCACGTTCACCATTGGATATTTCAGCGGTGGTACCGGACTGATTCCCCAGTGATGCCGCAGGGTAATAAAGGTAAGGTATCCCGGTTTTCAGGGCAGCATATTCGAAGCTGTGCTCCGGAGGTGGTTTCAGCGTGTCAACGATGAATCGCACTCCCTGCAGGCAGCTATCCTGCAGGAACGTGCCGGTGCCAAAGGTAAAATCAATATTAAAATAGGTGGCTCCCAGGTGTTGGTGCAGTAAGGTTCCCAAAACAGGGTACTGTTTCCTGGCATCAGGAACAACACGCAGGGTCTTCTTCAGGTGTCCGCTATGGGACAGGATCACTATTTTCCCATCGGGAACGTTAAACAAACTGTCCAGGAACAGTGTACGCCGGAACATCAGGCTATCCCGGTCTGATAACCAATCATTCCTGTCTTTAGGCGCCCTTGTATTGAGTACAGATTCATAATGACAATATAACTTTTTATCCAGTAGTGCTTTCACTTCTCCAAATCTGTTGTTGAGTTCGTTAATGGTATCTATGTAACCAGGAGATAACAGTGCTTTCAGGTATGGCTTTGCCTTCTCCCGGCCCAGTAAAGCTAAATGGAAATCACTTAAAGGAAGTGTTACTTCACTCTTGTTGTCGATACCGAAGATGTGTACTTTTTCGGTGGTTGTTTCGTTGTGCTTCTTCAGCCAGTGTAAAAATTCTCCGAGAGGTCCGCCTTCTTTCGTAATGACTTTCAGGTAGTCCTTCCAGCTGTTATCCTGTTCATCCCCTAAGCCCTGCACAAACAGGTTTGCCAGTAACATGATGTCTACCGGGTACTCTGTTAATACCAGTCGGCATGTATGGTTTAAAATCAGGCTTTTGGTAAACTGATACTTGGCCTGTGCAAGGGATTTGCTCCCATGCGTCATTTCGCCCAACCCGATTATTTTTTTATCCGTAAGGTCACCCAGGCATTGGGTAATAGAAACGCTGTCATTGGGATTGAGCGCAATAACCTGTTTATCTTTTAATTTTATGGGATCGCTGTACCGGTGGATAGCCAGATTTTCGATATCTTTCCCGTTGACTTTAATGGTAACCTGTTTGAAGAACAGCGTCTGGTCCGGATTGTTATCTCCCCAATAGTTGATATACAGGTAAATGGCCCGGGTGCTGCGGGTGAGGGTTTTGATGTTGTACTCCATCCAGTCTGCCGATGGTTTTACGGTTACCTGCTCGTCAAAAGAGATCTCATTATTAGCGTCAATTCCTACTACTCTGAATGCGAAATCTTTTGTGTTTAGTGCTTTTACGGTAAGGCCTGCTTCCAGGTCTTTTATAGGTATTTTCGGTAACACGATGTGTTTTCTCAGATAGGCGTACATCCTTGTTATCGCATAAGTATTTTGATACTTGAGGAACCATATGGAGTCGTTATCCGTCTGTTCATTGTGGACATAGCCTTCTTCAGACTGCCCATGAGTGAAAACCCAGCGACCCCAGCAGTGACCACGCTCACGGAAGTTGAGGTCATAGTAGGAGTTGTATGTCTGAGCAGTAGCAGTTATGGCTATGCACACCAACAGACTGGCGAGTAATGTTTTCGGATGGAATATCATTCGGTGTAGATTATGCTGTGTGGGGTACTAAAGAGATTACTCCAGTTTACGCCCATCAATGTATACTTCAAAGGAATCAAAAAGGGCTTCGCCCTTGCCCCTGAACTTGCAGCCGAATGATGCGCTTCTTACATCTGTGGTAATCGGAAGCGCAATTTCTACTTTGGTCCATTCTGTTGAGCCTATGATACTATTGGCATCCGAGTTAATATCCCTGACGATTTTACCGTCACCATTCAGCTGCATCCAAATGCTTGCGCCGCTACCCACTACCTCTTTGGTTTTGATAAAGGCGGATACCCGGATGGAATCAGCCCCGGCAAGGACGTTCCCTGCCACGCCGGTATTTAACAAACCTACGGCCGATTCTCCCTCATAGGCCGTATTGAATGAGATGGAAGCTGCTAAATCTCCTTCGTGCGCATTTTTTGAAAGCTTGACAAAATACGCGTCCGGTTTGGTGATCTGCGGTCTCCAGCCGATCGTCTGATTAGCAAAATCCAGCTCTTCGAAGGAGTAGTTCCTGATGATACGCTGGCTGAAGCTTTGGGTGGATACTGAAAGGAAGAAAAACAACAAGAGTATTGCTATGGGACGGATATTCATAATTCTTTTGTTAGTTAAGTATACATATTTAGTTGTCGATAGTGACTGGTGACTGGTAATTGGTCAGGCGTACTACCATTCTGGCATCCGGCTGGCTAACACGTTAGACTAATCACCAGTTACTAATCACCAGTTACTAATTACCAACTACTGAGCCGCAGGCTCAAATATAACGACATTATTTTTTATCGGTTTCAGTGTTTTCAGGTAAGCATACATCGCTTTCAGGTCGGCACTGTCAATCTGTGCATACATGTTCCACGGCATGATACTGTTCATTTCACCCGCAGCTGTAATTGCAAGGTCTGCCTCATGCTGGTAGGTTTTAAAGCGGCCTATAAAAGCGTCATCCGTCCATCTGCCGAGACCTGTTTCCGGGTCTGGGGTGATATTGGCTGACCGCATCATGCCTGCCGGTAAAGCAAATTCCCGTCCGCCGGCAAATGCCATATCCATGATCAGGGAGCCTTTGTCAACGGGAGTATGGCATTCAATACAGGCAGCGGCATTGACCAGGTAACCACCGTATAGGATAGTATCGGTTACGGGGGGGCGGACAGTCAGCGTTGCCTTCTGCGGGATGGTGTTGACAATAAAATTCATTGGGAACGCCGGTTCACTTTCTGGTATCTCATTTTCTATAGCCGGGATAGCGCGCAGGTAGGCGATAATGGCATAGATATCCTCTTTATCCATCTTACCGTACGCGTGGTAAGGCATCACCGGGAACAAGGCCCTGCCGTCTTTGCTAACGCCCGTGGTGATCGTGCGGAACAGTTCGCCGTCCGTCCAGTCATGCAATGCAGCGGGTGTAATGTTCTTTGAATAGAATTTGCCGGGGAAACCCATTTCAGGACCGAAATATTCACCGCCTTTTCCCAATGTGCCTGCTTCGATAGGGCCTGAGAACCTGGTCCAGTCACGTGTTGAATGACAATCCATGCACACGGTTACATGGTTAGCAAGATATTCACCCCGTGCAATACGGTCAGCTGTAGGATGGACCACCAGATCAGGTGCATCGCCCACATCCGGCAGTGCAATTTTTACATAAGCGATTGCGCCGACAATAACCACTACTACCAATAGCAGCAGGGTCAACAGAATTTTTTTCATTGTTTACTTTAGTTAGTGGATTGCAAAACTATGTAATTATAGTAACAAAAGTAATATAAATGTCATAAATTATTTTAATGTTCCGGCAGCAATTCTTTTCTATTGGAAAAAGTGATCAGGATTACATTCAAAGTTGATTTTGTAATAACAAATTGTGCCTTTTTTATGTTAGCTTTGGGAAGACTCAAACAACATATCAGATAGGGCGTGACCGACATGAATATCCTTGTACTTACTGATTTTTCGGATGTGGCTTACAATGCCAGCCGTTATGCGCTTTTCCTGGCACGTAGCCTGGGGCGTCATCTTATCCTGTTTCATGCTGAGCAGGGGACGGGTGGTGCTGTCTCATCCGGTGTTATGCAGCAGTTAGAGGAGCTGCGGGACGATCTTGTTCAGGCTGCGGCAGACGGAGGTGTTACCCGGATCAGTTACCTGGCAGAGAACGGAACCCTGGACGAGTGTCTTGCCAGGGTGATAAGTGAGCACTCTGTTGACCTGATTGTAATGGGGGCCAGTGACGGGAAAGCACTTCCGGGTTATCTGTTTGGCCACAAAGTGAGAAGTATTATCGGGACGGTGAACCGTCCGCTATTGCTTATTCCGGAGCAGGTGAGCTACGATGGCGTGAAACATATTTTTTATACGACCGACCTGCGTTATCTGGACTGGAAGGGTATCAAACTGTTATCTGCAATGGCCGCAACCCTGCAATCCCGTTTTTCGCTGCTGCATGTATGTGCAGAGGGTCTTCCTGATCTGCCGCATGATGAAGCGCTGCAGCTGTTTGGTGATGCCTTTTCGTCGCGGTCGGATTATCCGCTGACCTTATTCAATACCGTTAAGGACGATGATGCGGACGAGGTGGTTAACCGTATGGTGGACCATCAGCAGCTGAGTATACTGGCTGTTGCCAACCGGAAGCACCACTTCTTTAACCATATTTTCAGTAATACCCCCGGGGAAAAAGCACCTGTCTATAAACTGATCCCATTGCTGGTGTTGCCGGTGGGTTAGTTGATTGGTTGATTAGTGGGTTAGTTGATTAGTTGATTAGTTGATTAGTTGATTAGTGGGTTGGTTTAGATTAGTTTATTGGGAGAAATGAGTTAAGTGTGGAGGGTAGGTGACCGTTTAGAAAGAGGGTGCAGGGGATATGTGTTGTAAATCAGTAGTTTTTATTTCGATTAATATTGGTATTGCAATCATATAGTATTATCTTTAATGCGTGGTGCAGGGAAAACACCCTGTTGTAAAAGAAGATATTACACTAACCGAAAGCATGATGAAGCTATTTTCTCTTTGTTTATCGCCTTTTGTTTTTCTGCTTTTCAGTCTGCCGCTGGCTGCGCAGTTTAACAGTGGAAAGTACGATAAGGAAAGTTTTCTGATCGGGACATTGAATGATTACATGGGGTATCAGCGTACCTTTTCAAACAGAGACGATTTCTATTACCAGCGGGTAGATATTATGGGCAGAGAGGAGCTGAAGCATGCTCTTTTTATCGATTCGTTGTTCAGTTCCGATTATACGGATATAACGATTGTGCACAATGGAGCGCCGATGGGGATTAAAATTTACTCTCCTGCTTTGTCCCTGAAGATTGACGATTATTATGATTATAAGCCTAACGGCTCCCGGACATCGGCGAGAGATACGGTTTATTATGGAAGGGTAAGCAGGGAAAATTTTAAGACAGAAAAGCAGAAGCTTTCATTTTTATTGGGAGCGTATTTACGTGACGGCATGAGCAGTGGTAGTGCAAATGATATTGCTCAGACGCTTCGGAAAAAACCAAATGAATACGTGAAGACGATGTATGGGTTTTCCATGCCGAACTCGGTAGGGAAGGCACAATTGTGTGCGGAACTGCTGAAGGAGTTGGGCTGTAAAGAGGTGGGATATCTCCACCGGAAGACGATACCGAACGGACATTTCGTCATTTTCAGGCCGACAACAAAAATGAGGAAACTGATACAGGAGGCCCGGCGCCTGGAAGCGGATATCGAAAGCATCGGTACCAGTCATGTTCAGTTTACGGCTGACGGAACGAAATATATCCGGCGTGAGGTACCTAAACCCACTGCTAACTCTGACGCAATAACCGTCAGACCAAGTGATCTGCGGATAAAGCCAATGAAACCTGGCGACCTGGAGAAGGCGCTGCTGAATCAGTAATTATTGTAAAAATCCGGCGTGAGGTGAACCCTGCTGCCATTGCGGACGCTGAACTCGGAGAGGCCGTTTTATACATCTCGGCACCAGACACGGGGGTAATAGAACCATTGGATTACGCCGTATGCAAATCTTTTTTGATAAAGTCTAAAATTTCCCAAATAACAATTTATAATTTAAAACGCTTTCTATAAAAAGCAAAAAATCATAAAAACGCTTTTTATATTTAACAAAATATGCTATATTTGCTTTTTATAAAGAGCAATATGGAAGGTTTATTGTTAGAATTTCAGTCAAAAATAGCGCGTATATCTTTGGATATACAACGTTATCTTGTTCATCAAATGGATTTGAACAACCGCCTGGTTGCGATAAAAGGAGCAAGAGGTGCAGGAAAAACCACCTTGCTTTTGCAGATTGCAAAGTTGCATTTACGTTTACAATCAACGCTTTATGTGAGTTTAGACCATATTTATTTTTTTGATAACAAACTGTATGATTTGGCGAAACAATTTGTCCAGTTCGGAGGAACGCATTTATTGCTCGATGAGGTTCACAAATACCCTAATTGGTCAAGAGAGATAAAACTGATTTACGACAACTTCCCCGAACTGAATGTTATTTTTACATCGTCTTCGATGCTCGAAATCTATAAATCCGAATCGGATTTGAGCCGAAGAGCGGTTACCTATTATTTGAAAGAATTGTCTTTTAGGGAGTTTATCACGTTTGAAACGAAGAAAATATTTCCGGCTTATTCATTGTCTGAAATTTTGGAAAACCATAATGCCATCGCAACGGAGCTTATAAATGAAATAAAGCCTTTGCCCTTATTTGAAAAATATCTGAAAATAGGAGCTTATCCGTATTACAAAGAAAATGAAGCTCTTTACATTCAGAAACTGCAAAACACGATTAACCTCATCATTGAAATAGATATCAATGCGGTGGAAGATTTACAATACGACACTTTGGTAAAACTGAAAAAATTACTCATTACGGTCGCTTCGAGTGCACCATTTACACCCAATATCACGAAATTGAGCGAAAAAATAGGCGTTTCCCGCAATATGTTGGTACAAAGCATAAAAATTCTGGAACGTGCCGGATTGGTCAATGAGTTGTACAAAGAC
>CAZJKM010000106.1:0-9506 GCA_964546645.1 uncultured Sphingobacteriaceae bacterium | reverse complement strand
ATTAATCCTCAACGACCTCGCTGTTGTAGCTGGCTGGTTCAATATGTTCTTCTTTGAAATACCGTTTCTGATAGATCAGTATCAGCGCGACACCGATAGAAATGGCAGAGTCCGCGATATTGAACACGGGCCGGAAAAAGAGGAAGTCCTCACCTCCCCAGAACGGAACCCATGCCGGGAAGTTGCCGCTGATCAGAGGGAAATACAACATATCCACCACTTTGCCATGTAACAGGCTGGAATAGCCGCCTTCCTCGGGGAACAACCGGGCTGTTTCAAACCAGGTGCTCTCACTGAACATAACGCCGTAAAAAACCGAATCGATGATATTTCCCAGAGCACCGGCGAAGATCAGCGCGACATTCAGGATAAATCCGCGATGGTACTTGTTCTTGATCATGTAATGCAGACCGTAACCGATGCCTACAATGGCCGCGATCCGGAACAGCGAAAGTGCGAGCTTGCCGGCTTCACCACCGAATTCCATGCCGAAGGCCATGCCGTTGTTCTCGGTAAAATGGATAATGAACCAATTGCTGAAGATCTTAAACTCCTGTCCAAGGGTCATGTTCAACTTGATCCAGCATTTCAGCAACTGATCGAACAGCAATACAGATGCAATAAGTATCAGCGGACGGGTATATCCTTTCATGGGTTTAGCTAATAGCTGATCGCTTGGTTTTAATATTGCTTCAGTTTAGCTTCCATGCTCAGGGTCGTGTGTGGCACGGCACGCAACCTTTCTTTCTGGATCAGTTTCCCGGTTTCCCGGCAAATGCCATAGGTTTTATTTTCAATGCGCACCAACGCGGCTTCCAGGTTATCTATGAATTTTTTCTGGCGGGCAGCCAGCTGGTTTGTTTGCTCTTTTTCCAGTGTAGCGGAGCCATCCTCCAGCGTTTTGTAAGTGCCGGCAGTATCGTCTGTTCCGTTGGCATTGGAACTGCTCAGCGACTTGGTCAAAGCTGCCAGTTCTTCCCGGGCTATCCGCAATTTTTCCAGAATAATATCTTTGAACTCCTGTAATTCTGTATCACTGTAGCGGGTTTTTTCCGTGTTCTTTTCCATTTCCTTACACTTTTTCAATTAAAACAATCAGTTCCTGTTCGTCTATTTCAACCGGTACTCCAGGAACCGGGTCAGCCGTTAGCACGAACGTATCTGCTAAAATTTCCGTGCGAATATAATCTAAATTCGTGGTGATTGCATCACTTATAACGGGAATCTTACTAACAGTCACCTGTATCCTGTCAGTAACTTCCAATCCTTTTTCCTTGCGCAGGTTCTGCAAACGGTTTACCAATTCACGGGCGACACCTTCCTGCCGCAGTTCTGGTGTGACATGTACATCCAGGGCTACCGTCAGCTTGCCCAAATTGGCTACCTGCCATCCTGCCACGTCTTCCGCAATGATTTCCACGTCCTCCGGGAGTATGGAGTATCGTGTGCTGAGCGGTGAATCCGGCTTGCGGGGAATGGAAATGGTCCCCTTACTTTCCAGTTCCGCTATTTCCTCCGCACCAAAGGCGGCAATTTCATTGGCTACTGCTTTCATATCCTTTCCCACCTTCGCACCCAGCACTTTGAAATTCGGTTTTATCTTTTTGGAGATGATGCCGGCCGTATCGGTAATGAACTCCAGTTCTTTGATGTTGGTTTCCGAAAGGATCAGTTCCCTGACTTTTTCCACTTTTTGGGCAAACGTCGCATCCAATACAGGCAACAGGATCTTTTGCAGCGGCTGTCGTACATTGATGCCGGTCTTTTTCCGGAGTGACAAGGTCAGGGAGGAAATGTCCTGCGCTAATCCCATCCGCTCTTCCAGATCCTGATCAATCAATGTATCCTGACAGGCGGGGAAATCAGCCAGGTGGACAGAAGCGGCCCCTTCTTTTCCGGTAACCCGGTCCAGGTCGAGATACAGCCGGTCGCTGAAGAATGGTGCCACCGGCGCCATCAGTTTCGCGATGGTGCAGAGGCAGGTGTACAGCGTCTGATAGGCTGATATTTTATCTTCTGTGTATTCGCCTTTCCAGAAGCGGCGGCGACATAACCGCACATACCAGTTACTCAGGTGCTCATCGACGAAGGTTTGGATCGCCCGGGTAGCTTTTGTCGGTTCAAAATCGGCGTAGAAGACATCTACTTCTTTCACCAGGCTGTTCAGCAGAGAAAGGATCCAGCGGTCGATCTCCGGTCGTCCGGAGGCAGGCAGATCGGGTTCTTTATATGAAAACTGATCAATATTGGCGTACAACGCAAAGAAAGCATACGTATTGTACAGTGTACCGAAGAACTTCCGCCGCACTTCGTCCAAGCCTTCTTCATTGAATTTCAGATTATCCCAGGGTGAGGCGTTGCTGATCATATACCAACGCGTAGCGTCAGCACTGTATTTCTCAATGGTAGCAAACGGATCAACGGCATTACCCAGCCGCTTCGACATTTTGTTGCCGTTTTTGTCCAGTACCAGTCCGTTGGAGACTACATTCTTAAACGCTACGGAATCACATAGCATAGTGGAAATGGCATGCAGCGTAAAAAACCAGCCACGGGTCTGATCCACGCCTTCCGCAATGAAATCAGCCGGATACGCACCGTGGAAGCCATCTTTAAAGGGCAGTGTTTCACCGGCTGCCAGTTTCTGCTGATCCAGTCCCCACTGTGCAAATGGCATAGCGCCACTGTCGAACCATACGTCAATCAGGTCCGGTTCCCGGTACAGGCGTTGGCCGGCGTCTGATACCAATATCAGGTTATCTACATATGGACGATGCAGGTCTGCTTTACCGTTTTCCAGTTTTGACAGGTAATCCTCAAGCGCGGCCTTTTCGCTCTTGTTGAGCACATCCGATGTCAGGCTGCGGGTGATATATGTTTTCAGCTCAGCGATGGAACCGATACAGACTTCCTCATTTTCGTCTTCACTGCGCCAGATAGGCAGGGGTGTTCCCCAATAGCGGGAGCGCGAGAGGTTCCAGTCAACCAGGTTTTCCAGCCAGTTGCCGAAGCGGCCCGTGCCGGTTGCTTCCGGTTTCCAGTTAATGGTCTTATTTAGTGCCACCAGTTGCTCCTTTACAGCAGTAGTACGGATAAACCAGCTGTCAAGCGGATAGTAGAGGACCGGCTTATCAGTCCGCCAGCAATGCGGATAACTATGCTCGTAACGCTTTACGTCAAAGGCTTTGTTTTCTTCCTTCAGCTTGATCGCGATGAGTACGTCCGTGGGTTTAAACCCTTCTGCATCACGTTCCGCAGCATCGTAATATTCTTCTTTCACAAATCGGCCGGCAAAATCCGTGATCTCTTTCACAAACCGGCCCTGCTTATCCACAATCGGAACATCCTTGCCGTTTTCGTCCTTCACAAAAATACCGGCGACTCCGTTCTCCCGGGAAACACGGAAGTCGTCCGCACCGAAGGTGGCGGCCGAATGGACAATGCCGGTACCATCCTCTGTGGTGACAAAGTCGCCCGGAATCACCCGGAACGCTTCTTCCTGCAGTTCGTCACTGGTCACGTAAGGAAGCAATTGGCGATAACGGAGGTTCAGCAGTTCCGCCCCGCTGAACTCGGCCGCAATTTCCCAGGGAATAAGTTTATCCCCGGCTTTGTAATCCCGGAAAGAGACCTGTTGCCCTTCGGGCCGGAAATGCCGGCCGACCAGATCTTTAGCCAGCACAACGCTTACAGGCTCAAAGGTATACTGGTTAAATGTACGTATCTTGACATAGGTGATCGCCTTACCTACTACCAGCGCACTGTTTGCCGGCAGGGTCCACGGAGTGGTTGTCCAGGCGAGTATAGCCGTATCTTCCGTCTCTTCTTCAAAAAGAACTCCCATCAATGGGTGTAGCTGGTCTTTCCGAATACGGAATTCGGCCACAATGGCCGTGTCTTTTACTTGTTTATAAGTGCCCGGCTGGTTCAGTTCGTGCGAACTGAGGCCTGTGCCGGCCGCCGGTGAGTAAGGTTGTATGGTATACCCTTTATACAGCAGACCTTTTCCGTGCAGCTGTTTCAGAATCCACCACAACGTTTCGATATACTCATTCTCATAGGTAATATACGGGTGTTCCAGGTCGACCCAATAGCCCATTTTTTCCGTGAGGTCATTCCATACGTCCGTATATTTCATCACCTCCCTCCGGCAGGCGGCGTTATATTCTTCAACGGAGATCTTTTTCCCGATATCTTCTTTGGTAATGCCCAGTGTTTTCTCCACGGCCAGCTCAATGGGCAGACCATGTGTATCCCAACCCCCTTTGCGTTTTACCTGATACCCTTTCAGGGTCTTGTAGCGGCAAAAGATATCTTTGATGGTACGTGCCATCACATGGTGAATCCCGGGCATGCCATTGGCAGAGGGCGGCCCTTCATAGAAGGTATACGGTTTGGATGCCGGCCGGTTACTGATACTTTTTTCAAAGATATGGTGCTGTTGCCAGTAGGCTAATATATCGTTGCCGGTTTCAGGCAGATCAAGTTGCTTATATTCTTTATACATCCTTATACGTCCATACGTTGTCTGTAAACTATCGCCGGGATGCGTCTTCCCGGCTGAAAATAAGGCTGCAAAGATACAGTTTTTTAGGTGGAAAGTGGTGCATATGTTGTATTTTTGGAAGGATGAACCGGAGGAATATATGAATAAATATTTGCGGAATGGCTTATTAATGACGGTGGCGGGAGTGGTGCTTTGCGCGTTGGGTTATGACTGGATGGAGCAGGATATGGATCTGTACCGATGGGCAATGATCGCCGGCGTACTATTGTTTGGAGTGGGTTTTCTGACCCTATTGTATAGTCTGATCCGGAAGGTGGAGCGGCGCAGCCTGGAACGCCACCGACGGGAAAGAACGGAGGGATAAGGTGAAACGTCAGTGGGTAAAAACCTTCGGGTATGCAGGAAGCGGGCTGCGTGACACCTTCCGGACGGAGTTGAACTTTCGTTTCCATGTTTTTGCCGCCCTGTCTGTCCTGGTGGCGGGATGGTATGCCGGAATCAGTCGCGCCGAATGGTTCTGGATAGCGCTGGCCATCGTGCTGGTACTGGTTGCGGAGCTGCTGAATACGGCGCTGGAATCGGTGGTTAACCTGATTTCACCGGCCTCCCATCCCCTGGCAAAGAAGGCAAAGGATGCCGCTGCTGCCGCTGTTTTGTGCAGTGCCGTGTTTGCGTTGGTGGTGGCAGTGCTGATTTTCGGACCGCGTATAACAGCCTGTTTCAATGGCGGGGCAACTACATAAAACCCGTGGTATTGTATTGCGGGTGACCAGCTACGCAGAAAGCAGTGTGGTGGTACAGGTGTTTACCGAGCAGTTCGGGTTGCAATCCTACCTGGTGAACGGCGTGAAGAAGCCAAAAGCCCGGATTCCGTTGACGATCTTACAGCCCCTCCATTTGCTGGAAATGGTGGTGTCTCATAAACCGCAGGGTGGGCTGCAGCGTATTGCTGAAGCAAGACAGATTCCGCTGTTCCGTACGATTCCCTACGATGTGATGAAAAGTTCGGTGGTGTTATTCCTCAATGAGATGCTGTATAAATGCCTCCGGCAGCAGTCTGCTGATGAGCCGTTGTTTGCCTTTGTTTTTAATGCGCTGGTGTGGCTGGATGAGACGACAGATATGCCTGCAAATTTTCACCTGTATTTCCTGATGCGTCTTACCCGGTTTCTGGGATTCTGTCCGGCAGATCCGGGCTCCCGACATGCCTTTTTTGATCTGAAAGACGGTGTTTTCTGCCGGCAGGCACCCAGCCATTCGCTGGTGCTGATGGAGCCCCAGACCTCTCAGTGGGCTGCGGTACTGCGCTGCCGGGTGAACGACCTTTCCGGACTGACGATCAGCCGTGCTGACCGCCAGCTCCTTACTGCAAAAATGATTGATTTTTATCGCCTGCATATCGATCATATCGGGGAACTCAAATCTCATTACGTGCTGGAGGAGGTGTTGGGGTAATGTTGCGTCCGGCACGCTGGGACCGGATCAGCAGGAGAATACCTGCTACCATGATCACCGCTGCACCGGCGAGTCCGATCGGTATATGCGGAATATAGAAGGTGGCTAATCCGGAAATTCCCTGTGTCATCAGCAACAATTCGTTGATAATAATGCCGGCGGTAAATATCGCCGTTGATACAATGGCGGTACGGTTCGTATAAAGATATCCTGCAAGGTACATATAAGCCAGGAGAAAGAGCGTGATCATAACCAGTAGCACCAGATGGAGGTAGCCGATGACAATCGGCCGGAAGCTGTAAGCCAGCTGGCTCAGTGAAGGAATAACCGACAGTCCCTGCAATAATATTTTTATGGAGACGGCGAGCACAACACCTCCGAGCAGCCATCTGGTAATGGCAGGGAGGTGAATGTTGTAAAGAGGGCGTATTATTACCAGTGAACGCAGCCATACGTACCAACCGGCTCCCTGCAGTATCACGGCGACGACTACCACCATATAGAGCCAATCAGGCATGTCCCACCAGAGTACGGAAAGCAGGTAGGCGGGGATACAGGTCAGTGCAAACAGGCGGAATACCGTACCCGACCTGCGAGGGTCAGCTCCTTGTTGCTCCAACCAGCGTTGGAACAAACCCATACAGGCAAAGAAAAACCAGCCGTTATATTGAAAGTGAAGAAAAAAATATACTGCGGCGAGCTGCAGACGGATATCCGCACCGCGCACGGTCATCAGGTGAGCAAGCAGAAAGGTGCCTGCAGAAGAAATAACCAGAAAAACCAGGGAAGCCCGGATCCAGTTACGGGCGGTTCTGCTGAACTGCGGCGATCCCGTATCACGCCAGCAACAAACAGCAAAGAGGTATGAAATAACAATCGTTAGCGAAGAAAAACTGATGGAATATAGGCCATAGCCCTGCAGTAGGAAACCGGCCAGCATGCCATAGGCAGCGAACAGGTTGAGCGCGATCAGCGACTGGTATTTCCAAGGAAGGCATCCGTTAGCTTTTGTGCCGTATAGGGCCGCTGCAATCAGCACCAGCAGTGCATGGGAGACCCATCCTGAAAAAGCAAAATGGGAGTGGGCGTGCAGCAGGAATTTCTGGTTAACGGCAGGTAAAGGGAGTAGGACTTTCAACCGCATCAGCAGTCCCGCTGATGCAACTAATAACAGATTGCATATGCCCAGGATAACCCATTGGCGGACGGTTGTGTTTCGGATAAAATTAATCACGTGACCAAAGTATCGTTTCTTTTTGCCTGCTTTTATGATTCGCGTCATATTCCGTCTGCCGGTATGAAAACCTTTCCTTTTACGATGCGCAGCCGGTCGTCCTTCTCCATTTGTTTGATAACCCGGATGATTGTTTCTACCCGGAGGCCGGTCATGTTGGCCAGCTGCTGCCGGGTAAGCATCAGCCGGTTGCAATCCTGGCAGATAAACTTCCCGTGCTGGTTAAAATATCCGATCAGTTTGGTAATCACATCTTCCGGATTGTTATTGGACAGCAGGTCTGTCAGCAGAAATTTGAAGCGCAGATGCTGTGCCAGCATTTTTGAAAATTCAAAGTGAAGGTCCGGGTTTTCGCGCAACAGTTGGTGGAACGAAGATACACAGAGCCGCAACATAGTACAAGGAGTATCAGCGATGGCCGTGGCGGCATAAGGCTCCTTGTCGAACAAGGGAAGCTCACCAAAGCTCTCCCCTGCCTCTACTACTTTATGCAGTACCTCTTTGCCATGGTCGGTTACGTTGCACCACCTGATCCTGCCTGATGTCAGCTGATAATAATAGGCGGCGGGTGCCCCTTCGTTAAAAATAACCTCGCCCGCCGCTGCTTTGCGGTAGGCTGCACCTTTCTGTATAAGAAGTTCGGTCGGAATCATAACAAAAGCTTATTTGAGATTCACCAATCATAATACCTTACAAACATACCATTTATGGTTGTAAGGCTGTACTGACCAGTATCACGCGAAAGGGTGACGAATATCATAAATACACCTTTTTTGTGTATAAAGTGTTGCTTATTAGTGGTTTGATATTGAAAAAAAAGCAAAAAAAAAGGGCAATAACAACCGGGAATCTACGTTATGATTCTACGCATAAAAGAGCCAATGGTATCAGGATACTTTTGTCAATATAAACATTACAAAAGGGGAATGTGTTATGATACAAAAACACAATGCTAACAAAACACGACTGACATGAACAAGTTAATGATCTTTTTACTGACAGGCATGTTGATGGTTGCCTGCTCGCAGGGTGGAAAGCAGGAAGGAAATGAAGCTGCTCAGACCACCACAAAAAGTCCGACGGACTACGACCCGAAAAGGGGATCCGGGAAGTTTGACCAGGTGGATGTCGGAGATAAGCTGGAGGTGCAGCTGGCTAAAGAGGGAAAAATAATTGCCGATCTGAAATGTGCAAGCTGCCACAAGTACACCGACGAGAGACTGGTAGGACCAGGTTGGGCCGGTGTTAGTAAGAAGCACAAGCCGGAGTGGATTATGAATTTTATTACCGACCCTGATCCCATGATCGATAAGGATCCGGAGTTACAGGCACAGCTGGAGCTCTGTCTGGTACGCATGCCCAACCAGAATCTGTCAGACGACGATGCCCGTAAGATACTGGAGTTCATGCGGGAGAATGATGGCATCAAATAGTGATACTTTTTTATTTATCATCAATATATTGTATAATGAAACCAAAACAATACCTTTTATGGATGCTTGCCGTCGCGGCGGTATCCATATCCTTTAATGCCTGCAGACCCAAAGGGGCAGGAAGCGCAGTAACAGGTAACGCTGCCCAACGGACTTATGTGCCTCCCGGACAGCATGATGAGTTTTACAACTTTGTGTCCGGCGGATTCAGCGGACAAATGAGTGTTTACGGATTACCGAGCGGACGTCTGTTTCGTGTGATACCCGTTTTCTCGGTAGACCCTGAAAAAGCATGGGGATACAGTGAGGAGACCAAACCGATGTTGATGACATCCCATGGTTTTGTTCCCTGGGACGACCTGCACCACATTGAATCATCGTTTACCAACGGGATGCCTGATGGCAGGTGGATGTTTGCCAATTCCAATAATACCCCACGTCTGGCGAGAATAGACCTCACGACGTACCGTACGGCAGAGATCATTGAGATTCCCAATACGGGAGGTAACCACTGTTCGCCCTTTACCACCGAAAATTCGGAATATGTTATCGCAGCGACACGCTTCAGTGTACCGCCCGATGGACCGGCAAGCGACGTGTCTATCAGTTCGTACAAAGAGAACTTCAAGGGTCACATCAGCTTTGTCAGTGTTGATAAAGAGACGGGTGAATTTGATATCGCCTTCCAGTTAAAAACCCCGGGCCTGAACTTCGACTTGTCCAGTGCGGGAAAAGGCGTATCCAATGGTTGGCTCTTTATCAGCTGCTATAACTCGGAGCAATCACACACCTTGTTGGAAGTCAATGCCTCCCAGAATGATAAGGACTTCATTATGGCTATCAACTGGAAAAAAGCTGAGGAGTACTTCAAAGCCGG
>CAZJKM010000105.1:0-9694 GCA_964546645.1 uncultured Sphingobacteriaceae bacterium | reverse complement strand
GCAAACAGCAGCGCCCAGTACCCTTCCAATGATTATTACGGGACACTTTTAAAAGCATCACGCAGTTATACCAAAGCTTCTGCGGTATTTTCCGGTGGTGAAGAGAAGCTCGGCTATTTCGTAAGCAGCAGTTATGTGAGAAACGGGGGGCTTGAAGCGGTCGGCGAACCGAACGCGATGAATCAATTCAGTATCCGGTCCAATATAGACTATCAGGTCAACCATGTGATTCGTGCTTTCCTGGATGTCTATGGGTTTGTGGATATGAATACCACCAATTACCTGCAGGCAGGTGACCTGTTCAGCCGTATGTCCACACAGCGCCCCAATGAGTATGCCTATATGCTGCGTGAACACAGCGACCCTGATTCTGTGCTTTATGGAGCCGGCAGGTTCAGTACAAGTGCCGCATTCCAGAATCTGTATGCCGAAATGAGCCAGGGTGGTTTCAGGGAAAATACACAACGTGTCGGCCAGGCCAATCTGGGTACCAACCTGGATTTCTCGGAATATGTTGACGGGCTTTCCGGACGGGTGATGTTTTCTTTTGACACCTATAACGGAGTGACCATCGGCAAAAACGACAATTTCTATTCGTATATTCCCACCTGGCAGCAAAACCAGCTGGCAGGCGAAACGTTAGCCACGGTTGGTAATAAAAATGCCAATATGAGCCGTCTGGCAACCGATGGATACCGGCGGTTTGCCCTTACCGGCCAGCTGAATTATACCCATACCTGGCAGGATAATGCGCTGGATGCCGGCTTTACATTCTTCGGCGAAAGGAACATGAATATGTTCGATAATTACCGGAATAGTTTTCAGTCTAACACGATCCGGTTGGGTTATCGGTATAAAGATACGTGGATAGCTGAATTTAACGGTGGTTTTATTGGCAGTTCACGACTGCCAAAAGGATCCAATTATGGTTTTTTCCCTGCCGGCGGACTTTCATGGGTGCTTTCTGAAGAAAGCTTTTTTAACGCTGATCCGTTGGTTAATTACTTAAAGGTAAGGGCCACCTATGGTATAACAGGCACAGATGATGCGCTCAGGCAATTCAGCTATCAGACGCGTTGGAACTACCCCGCCAGCAGCAGTCATTACACCTATTTCGGGGTGGATGCCGCTACACTGGCACGTATAGCAACCATCATGACACAGGCCAATGAGTCACTGAGGTGGGAGAAGGCACGCGAGCTGAATATCGGGGCCGATGCAGTTTTCCTGGATCGTTTACATTTGTCTGCTGATTATTACCGGACCGGACGTTCAGATATTCCGGTGTTGCAGGGGCAGGTTTTCAGCCAGGTCGGAGGAATCACGGAGCGGCAGATCAATTACCTGGATATCACCACAAATGGGGTGGACGCCACCCTTTCCTACAAGGGCAGCAGTAATGACTTTGTGTACCAGGCAGGACTGAATATCAATTATTCGAAATCGGTCTATCAGGTAGCGCCGTCCTGGGATGGGCTGCCTGCCAACAGAAATCTGACAGGACAGCCTGTTGATGCCTACATCGGTCTGCGGTCTGATGGTATCATTCGTTCCGGCTCGGAACTAACCGGTCTGGATCAGCGTTTCGGGGAAACAGGTATCGGCGATTTACGCTATGTGGATATTAGCGGGGACGGAAAAGTGGATGAAAACGATATGACAGCCATCGGTAACCGGTTTCCCAGGATACAATATGGGCTTCAGCTGATGGCCGGCTACCAGGGTTTTTCCGTCTCTGTCTGGGGGTATGGTGCCGGTGGGTACGATATTTACCTGAACAACAGTTTTTACCGGCCGATGCCGGAGGCCGCTTACTCGGTCATCGCACTGGATGCCTATAATCCCGAAACCGGAAACGGCTCTTTTCCACGCCTGAGCATGACCAACTCCGCCAACAATTACCAGTTGTCGGACTTCTGGCTCAGAAGCGGGAACTACATGCGGATCAAAGAGATAGAGTGCCGTTACGATTTTCCGCAGCATATAGCAGAACGTTTCCGGCTCAACAGGTTCGGGTTGTTTGTGAGAGGCAATAACCTGATGACGATTTCGGGCCTGAAGGAGGTGGATCCGGAATATATCCATGCAGGAATTACCGGATATCCCTTTATGAGGACATTTACAGGCGGTATTAATCTGGTATTTTAAGAGAAATTACACCATGAAGAATTATAGATTAATGATTTTACTCGCAGCGGGTACGATGGGTCTGATGTCCTGCTCCACACTTGAGCCGAACCTGGATCCGGCGATCAGCGACAGTGATCTTTGGAAAGACAGGGATTTCTCGCTGGGTGTTATTCACGATGCGTACAGCAGGCTGCCTGCTTTTTATACAGATGAATTCAGCAGTACACTGGACTGTGCCACCGACAATGGCGTTACGAATGATTTCAGGGCACCTGTGCTGCATATGGCGACCGGAGGCTGGAGTGCTGCACAGAATCCGCTGGACAGCTGGACAACGTGTTATACGCAGATCAGGAACATGAACCTGTTCCTGGGGAAACAGGCCGCTATTTCCTTCTCAAACGACGCACAGAAAGACGAAGAGGTCAGGAAACGGTCAAAAGGCGAGGCTTATTTCCTGAGGGCCTGGTTTCAGTTTGAACTGCTGAGCCGGTTTTCTGGCCCTGATGCCAACGGGAATATGCTTGGTTTCCCGATCATGACCGGGGTGGTTGAAGGCGAGGCTGTCAATCGTCCCCGGAATACCTTTGATGAGTGTGTGGACCGGATCAGTCTGGATATCGACAGTGCGGTTGCTTTCCTGCCAGCCAATCCATATACAGGGTCTGATGTGGTCATTGGGGCAACCCAGACCGGCAGAGCCTCCCGGCACGTTGCCCTGGCGCTGCGTTCCCGGCTTTGGTTGTATGCGGCCAGTCCGGCTTATACCGTTGGAAAATCCGACATTCAGAAAACGGCTTTGTGGGAAAAGGCTGCAACCAGTGCGATGCAGCTTATTACCCTGTCAGGCACATTGCCCGCGATATCAACAGATGGTTCTATATTTACCAATCCGGCACATGCCGAAGCCATCTGGCGTAATTACCAACCGGAAAACAATACACCGGAAAGGGATAATTTTATGCCGTCTTTATGGGGGAATGGCCGGATCAATCCGTCCCAGCAATTGGTAGACGCTTTTCCAATGAAAGACGGGTATCCGCAGGGCCTTTCACCGTCTTTTAACCCGGATGAGCCTTACCGGAACAGAGACAACCGATTCGAACTAACAGTGTTGTATAACGGGGCTTCTTTTGGGGGTACAACCGTCGAAACGTTTACCGGAGGCAAAGATGCCGAATCCGCTGCGTTTACCCGTGCTACGCGGACAGGATATTATTTACGCAAGTTTCTTGATCCGGCAGTGGTCATAGATCCGGCGCAGACTGCCTCCACATCCCGCCATTATTATGCCTTATTCAAAAAAGGGGAAATATGGCTGAACTATGCTGAAGCGGCAAATGAAGCGTGGGGACCCGATGCCGACCCACTCGGGTTGGGAAAAACGGCGAAAACGGCGCTTGCTGAAATCAGAAGGAGGGCCGGTATTGACGCAGCCGACCCTTACCTGTCGGAGGTAACCGGCTCCGGGAAAGCCGCCATGAGAACGCTGGTTCAGAATGAACGGAGGATTGAGCTGAGTTTTGAAAACCATCGTTTTTTTGACGTCAGGAGATGGCTGTTGCCGCTTGACGTGCTAAATCAGCAGGTCAAAGGGGCAGCGATCACAAAAAGCAATGGGGGTGCACTGTCTTATCAGTTGGATAGAGCCGTGGAAAGCCGCCATTTTAAATCCCATATGTATTATGGACCATTGCCTGAACAGGAGGTGTTTGGTTCAAACGGAGTTATAGTTCAGAATGCAGGCTGGTAATGAATAGAAAAATGAAGATAAAACTATTGGCAGGGTTGCTCACGGCAGTGATAGCTGTGTCCTGTAAGAAATATGAACCGTTCACCAAGGATTTTGATTACACAACAGCCTACTTTGCTTATCAGAATCCGGTAAGGACCGTTTTTGCCAACCATCCGGAGATAGAGATCGGAGCCATCATGGGCGGCCGTAGGGAGAACCAGAACAGTGAGACGGTAAGCTATCGCATCGCTCCGGAGCTGCTCACCAATACAGCTATTGTCGGTTCCCGGAAGTTTGAACTGTTGCCGGAAGATTATTACACCATTTCCGACCCGGGAAAGTTTACCATCCCTGCAGGTGACGTACTGGGACGTGCGACGTTGCGGCTGAATCCGGAAAAGTTTCTGGCTGACCCGAAGGCGCTGACGAATACGTATGCACTGCCATTACTGATTACGGAAACATCGCTTGATTCGGTGCTGGTAGGAGGTGAGGGGATTCCGCGGAAAGATTACACGGTCATCGTTATCAAATACATCAGTGAGTTCCATGGTACGTATTACCATCGTGGTCAGCGGGAAAAATTCAATCCGGATGGTTCCCTGGCCGATGTGAAACGCTATGTTACGCAACAGGAAGAGCAGGAGTTTGTGGTCAACCGGGTTTGGAACCTGGTAACCGCGCAGGCGAATGTGCTGACTACTGACGGGCAGGGAGAGTTCCTGACGGGTAGCGGACGGAATTACGGGTTAACGTTGACCGTTTCCCCGGACCTTTCTGTCGGGATTACCGATCGTGCCTCGTCACTGATCAGGAATGTGACTGATCTTGGAAGTTCGCGTTTTGACAAGGATAAAAAGGCGTTTTACCTGAATTACCAGTTTATTGATACGGAGAATTTCAGGCATGTGATGAAAGATACGCTGTATTTCAGGAATGACGGGCTCAAATTGGAAACCTGGTAATTCATCTGTATTTATGCGAAGAAATACCCGTTCTATGTTTTTCCCTCTTACGTGGATGGCAGTACTTGTCTGCCTGTTGCCTGTACACGGACACGCCGAAGAAGGGGTCATCCGGGTATCCGGTAAGGAAGTTACGGTGTCAGTGATACAGCCCGGCTCCCGGTTGTCCGCGAACGGTGACGACCGGTTGCTGCGTGTCCCGCCTTCACTGGCAGGATATGATTTCCTGGAAACGGAGCGCAAAGAGGTATCGGTGCAAGTTTCGGCGCCTGTGGAAACAGACTATTACCTGCTTTGTACTGCTGAAGCGGCTGTGCCGCCCGGTTCGCAGCGTGTTGGAACCGTGCAATGCCGGATCGGGGGAGTGGACATGGAGATCGGTATATATATACAGCGGATCCATGCCGGAGAGACCCATAACATCCGGTTATCACCGCAGATCCTGACCATGGCAGCTCCTTCTATCCGTCTGAACAGGCCGGTTGCATATCTGTCTGCAAAAGGCGGGCTTATGGATCTGGATACCCTGAAAGAAGGCCGGCTGTTATTTCTGAAAGATAAAAAGACGGCTGTATCGTCAGGGATAGTCCCTGTTCTCCGCGATCTGGTTTATGTAAAATCGTTTGCTGACTGTTTACAGGTTGATTCGCTGCATAGCTATCTCCCGCTCAGCTACTACGTCATTACGACAACTGAAATACCGCATGAAAAACGTGCCGGTGTGTTGCAGACCGATTCCGGATTGTTCCAGGTGTATCGTATGGAGCACCCCGGAGGAGGACGTTGGATCGGGGTGCCGGAAAAATGGAAAAAACGTTCCCTGATTGCGGCGGAAGATATGCGGATCAGTGGTAGTCAGCCCGTGCAGGGTACGGCGTTGCTCCGGACCATCAACCCGCATAAAAACTACATTACGGATCCGGCTATTGAATTGCTGGATGACGGAACGTATATTGCAGCATGCAAATCCAGGTTTGATGGTGTGAACAGTGTCGTGCGCATACTGCGATCCACCGATAAAGGCAGGAACTGGGAATACCTCACTGAACTGGAAAACGTTGGTTTTTTTAGTTTTTTCCGGGTGGGACCGGCACTGTATATCATGGGTACAAAAGGAGGATTCAATCAGTTGATTATACGTAAGTCTGTCGATGGAGGAAAACACTGGACGGTACCTGAGGATTCGCTGACGGGGCTTCTGAAAGCAGAAAAGAGCTATCACTCCGCGTCTGTATCGACGGTTATACACAATGGCCGGGTTTGGCGGGCCTTTGAAGATAATATTCCCCAAGGCAAACGTTTCTTTCGCGCATTTGTGATGTCGGCTCCGCTGGATTCCGATCTGCTGCGGGCTGATAGCTGGCAGTACTCGGAGGCATTGCCGTACCGGTCGGACTGGCTCGGTGATTCCGTACCGTTTAAGGGGTGGTTTGAAGGGAATGTGGTGGTCACTCCTGACGGGAAAATAGCCAACATGCTCCGTGTGGAAACGTGGAAGTACAATGAAATGGCCGCTTTGATACGGTATGATGAAGCTATGAACCCGGTGTTCCGGCCGGAGAAGGACCTGATCCCGTTTCCCGGCGGCGAAAAAAAATTCACCGTCCAGTTTGATTCGGTATCCAATAAATACTGGAGTTTATCCAATATGATTTTTAAAGAGGATCACGGTAAAGAACATGGCGGCCTGCTCAGAAACCGGGTTGTCTTAACGTATTCTGATGATCTCATACGATGGGTGGTAAAGGACACCGTGCTTTCTGACCCTGATCCGCATTTTCATGGCTATCAGTATGTGGATTGGAGGGTAGACGGGGAGGATATTATCCTGGTGTCTCGTACGGCGGCGGCCGTGAAGCAGGGCCTGCCCACCCGTCAACATGATGCCAATTATTTTACTTTCCATAAAATTCGTAATTTCAGGGACAAAAAATATGCGGCGGATTAGTTTCTTGTTATGGATAAGTTCATTGCTTCTCGGGCTATCCGGGCTATTCGCCCAGGTAACAGTTCCTCCGTTGTCGATTCCGGGGACCGGTGCATATATTTTGGGTGAGCTGATCTACCCGCTTGATAACAGGCCTACTCCGCAATGCCATGCTTCCACTATTACAGAAACCCCTTCCGGTCTGGTATGTGCGTTTTTTGCCGGTACGTATGAAAGCCATCCGGATGTAGGGATCCGGGTGTCCCGTCGGGTAAACGGTCAGTGGAGCTGGCCGGTCGAGGTGGCCAGCGGTGTGGTCAATGATACCCTTCGTTACCCCTGCTGGAATCCGGTACTGTTTCAGCCGAAGCAGGGACCATTATTACTGTTTTATAAAGTCGGCCCTAACCCGCGTGAATGGTGGGGCATGGTGATGACCTCTGACGACGATGGCAAAACCTGGTCCAGACCCCGGAAAATGGGAGACGACCCGAAAATCGGCCACTTGTTGGGCCCAATTAAAAATAAATCCGTTCAGCTGCCGGATGGTACGATCATTAGTCCGACCAGTATTGAATATCCCGTAAAGGACCCCGACTGGCGGGTTTACTTTGAACGGAGCTCCGATCAGGGCAAAACATGGGAGGTGGTCGGACCGATCAACGATGGCGTTGAGTTTGATGCTATCCAGCCAAGCATCCTGACGTACAATGATGGGCGGTTGCAGGTGATTTGCAGGACCCGGCAGGATGTCCTGGCGCAGAGCTGGTCATCTGACAAGGGGCGTACCTGGAGCCCGATGACCGCTTTATCGTTACCGAACCCCAATTCCGGCACCGATGCGGTGACGCTGAAAGACGGCCGGCAGTTGCTGATCTACAACCATACCACCCGCAGGGGAGCACAGCCAAGCGGCAGGAATATGCTGAACCTGGCGGTGTCGTCCGATGGAGTGAACTGGACACCGGTGATGACACTCGAAAATGAACCGGTTAAAGATGGTTATGCCTATCCGGCTATCATCCAGGGTGCCGATGGATTGGTCCACATAACCTATACTTTCAACAGAAGATCCATGAAATACGTACTAATTAACCCCGATAAATTATAACAATGACTATGAAGAAGTTCCTTGCCGGCAGTTTTTTTGTTTACTTCCTAACGTGTTTGGCTTTTCCGTTGGCAGCACAACGGAATCCTTTCCGCCATGTCCCCGGTACCGTTATTACTCACCAGCCGGCAGACTCGAAAATGTACATCGGTTCCCCGAGTATCGCCATTCTTCCGAACGGGGACTATGCAGCTTCCCATGACTTCTTCGGGCCGAACAGTTCGGAATGGGTACAGGCTGTTTCCAGGATCTTCCGTTCGTCCGATAAAGGCAAAACCTGGAAGCAGGTGAGTGAAATCCGGGGCGCATTCTGGTCAAATCTGTTTGTACACAACGGCGCTTTGTACTTATTGGGCCCTGACCGCCATCATGGCACCGTGTTGATCCGCCGGTCAGACGATGGCGGAAACTCCTGGACACAACCGACCGGCAGGGAAAACGGGATGTTGCTGGCCGGAGAGTTCCATTGCGCGCCCATGCCCATGCTGGTACACAACGGGCGCCTGTGGCGTGCCATGGAAACGGCCCATGGGCCGATCCTGCAATGGGGTAAACGGTATGGTGCCATGGTGATGTCTGCGCCGCTTGATGCAGACCTGCTGAAATCATCCAGCTGGACGACCACTAATTTTGTCCCTTATGATTCTGCCTACCTGAATGGAAATTTCACGGGTTGGCTGGAAGGCAATGCGGTGGTGGCACCGGGTGGCGAAATCTGGAATATGCTCCGGGTGGACGACAAGACGACGCATGACGAGAAAGCCGCCATTGTAAAAATCAGTGCGGATGGAAAGCAGGCTTCATTTGACCCGGCAACCGGATTTATCCCGTTCGCCGGAGGAAGTAAGAAATTTGCCATCCGTTATGATGAAAAGTCCCGCCGCTACTGGACCCTGGGCAATATCATTCCGGAGGAATTCCGGAAGCAATTCCCGGAGCGGAACCCCGCAAGTTTCCGGAACACACTGGCGTTAATGAGTTCGGCTGATCTGCTGAATTGGCAGACCCATAAAATCATTTTGCAGCATCCCGACGTGCTGAAGCACGGGTTTCAGTATGTGGACTGGCTGTTCGAAGGCAAGGATATGATCGTAGCCAGCCGGACCGCCTATTACGATGGGACGAGCGATGCACATAATAACCACGACGCTAATTTCCTCACGTTTCACCGGATAAAGAATTTCCGGAAATTCGTGCCCTTTGCCCTATAACCTAATTTTCCGGTTCATTTCCTGAAAATGAAATATACGGCAAGGATCAGAAAAACGAAACCGATTAAGTGGTTCAGCCGGAACGTTTCGTTCTGAAAGAAGACGATGGTGAAAAAGGTGAATACCGTCAGTGAAATCACCTCCTGTAAAACTTTTAACTGCCACAGGTTGTAAGGGCCACCATTTTCGCTGTATCCCATCCGGTTTGCGGGCACCTGAAAAAGGTACTCAAAAAACGCGATACCCCAGCTGATCAGGATAATGCCGATCAGTCCCAGGCTGTTAAACCAACTTATTTCTTTAAATTTCAGATGTCCGTACCAGGCAACGGTCATAAACGCATTGGATATGATGAGGAGGACGATTGTTGTGATTGCTTTTGTCATTGTCTGATTGAAATGCTTTGCGAATATAAGAGGATTTGGAGCTTTCGGGGGGCAGGTTGTCCGGAATGACAAAAAAACGGGTGGGTCTTCTGCAAATCCCACACTTTCTCGTATTCACCGTTGGCTTTTTCCTGTGCTTTCAGGTCTTGCAAAGCTGTCCTGAACACCGAAACGAAATCTCCGACACGTACAATCTTGTCCAGCAGTGCTGAAAAAAGGGGCAGGCATT
>CAZJKM010000104.1:3769-10285 GCA_964546645.1 uncultured Sphingobacteriaceae bacterium | reverse complement strand
TTTTCCTCTTTCGCAAAAAAGCTGACCAGTTCTTTATACGAGTTTTTGAAGTAGCTGCCTACAAAGCCGCGGATAAACTGGTTTTTATAAGCTTCCTCGGATATCAACGGTTCATAACGATAGGAATTGGCGTATTTTACACCTTTTACATACCCTTTCTTCTCCAGGTTCTTTATAGTGGACGCGAGCGTGGTATACGGCACTTTATCATCAGGCCTGCTTTCCAGCAGCTCCTTTATAAAGCCACCGTTATTACGCCATATCAGTTGCATCGCTTCCTCTTCCTGTTGTGTCAGTTTTTCCATATTCTCTAATTACGTTGTTTTCGTAAAACTACGAATACTTCGTAATACCTCCAAACAAAATTCACTTTTCTTAAAACAAAAATCATAATCAATTAATTATTAGATTATTAAAATAGCAGCAGAATAGCAATCTGTAACCGTACCCTATCAATAGCTATTGCAAATGCCATGGAAGCATTTACATCACATCATCCTGCGGCAGGCTTTTCAAATCATCAAAGTGATACCCCTCTTTTCCACGGAATGAAATCATCCTGGTTCAGGCGAACGGCAGCCGGTGTTACTTCGCCGCTGGCTGCCCGTATACAGTATTCCAGTATCTCCTCTCCCATTTCAGCGATCGTGCGCTCACCGGCGATGACCGGACCGCAATCTATATCAATGATATCCGCCATACGCCGGGCCAGTTCCGTATTAGTGGCGACTTTGATCACCGGGCAGACCGGATTTCCAGTAGGTGTTCCTAAACCAGTGGTAAATAAAATCAGCGTAGCACCTGCTGCTGCCTTTCCGGTAGTTGCCTCCACATCGTTACCCGGTGTACACACCAGATTCAGTCCGGGTTTAGTAGCGGGTTCCGTATAATCCAATACATCCTCTATAGGGGAATGCCCTCCTTTTTTCGCTGCCCCGTTGCTCTTGATGGCATCTGTGATCAGACCGTCCTTAATGTTTCCGGGTGACGGGTTCATATGGAAACCCGACCCGACCTGTTCTGCTGCTTCACTGTAGGCAGACATGAGCCGGATAAATTTGCATGCAGCGGCTTCATCCTTTGTGCGGTCGATCATATCCTGCTCTGCCCCGCATAACTCCGGAAACTCTGCCAGCAACACTTTGCCACCCAGCGCAACCAGCAGGTCGGCACAATAACCGACTGCCGGGTTAGCGGAAATGCCGCTGAAGCCGTCACTGCCGCCGCATTTTACCCCCAATGTAAGCGCACTCAGCGGGGCCGGTTGCCGCTGCAGCTCATTCACCCGGGCCAGCCCGATGAACGTATGGCGGATCGCCTCTGTGATCAGCTGCTCTTCACTTTCCGACTGCTGCTGTTCGAAGATATACAGTGGTTTATCAAATGATGGATTGCGTTCCTTCAGGTCTTTGAGGAAATCTGCCACCTGAAGATTCTGGCAGCCCAGGCTCAGTACTGTTACACCGGCAACATTCGGGTGATCCGCATAAGCGGCAAGCAATTTACTGAGCACGGCGGCATCCTGCCGGATACCGCCGCATCCGCCCTGGTGGTTCAGAAATTTAATACCATCCACCTGCGTAAACAGACGATCCGTTGAAACCATGCATTCACGTACCGGCAAATCGGCGGTATGCAAATCCTCTCCCCGCAGATACAGTTCCTTCAACAGCTGTGTTTTACGCTTATACTTATCCGTTACGGCGTAACCAAGTTCGTTGTGCAGGGCCTCCCGTATGACGTCGAGATTACGGTTCTCACAAAAAACAGTGGGTATAAACAGCCAGTAGTTAGTCGTACCTACCCTGCCGTCACTCCGATGGTAGCCGTTAAACGTGCGGCCGGCAAAGCGTGATATATCCGGCGGCTGCCAATGATAGCGGTACGGACGATAAGCATACGGCGCTGCCGCATGTTTCAGGTTGTCCACGGTCATCCGCTGTCCGCGTTTCACATCGCTTTGGGTTCTTCCTACCAGTGTCCCGTACATGATCACAGCGGAACCAGTGGGCAGGTCTTCCGTATAAAACTTATGTTTGGCGTCCACATCCTCCGGCAGCAGATAGCTTTCAGCACGATACGAGATGATCTCACCTGCCTTCAGATCCTGCAAAGCTACCAGCACATTGTCTTTTTCGTGCACCTTTAATACCCGGCTCTTCATACCTGTTCTTTGCATCATACATTACAAAACTCAATTATAGGCCTATATCTGTGTTATTCCAAACAAAGTACCGGCTTTATTTCCGCAAACGTTATCGGTAACGTTTGCCTGTTGGATTGTTATTAAGTTTGTCTTACTTTTATGCCACAGGGTGTTCATCATGACAAACGAACGGATTACATGTTATTATTGGGGATAGATATCGGCACCTCTTCGGTGAAAGTCTCCGTGGTGGACGCCACTACGCAACAGACGCTGGCAACAGCTTTCCATCCGGAGACGGAGCGGGAGATCCGGGTAAGCCAGCCCGGCTGGGCCGAGCAGGATCCCTCGCAATGGTGGCTGGATACGATACAGGCTATACGAAAAGTACATACTTCCGGCAATTACGAACCGTCAGCCATCGGCGCCATCGGTATTTCATATCAGATGCACGGACTGGTATTGGTTAACCGGCAGCAGCAAGTACTTCGCGACGCAATTATCTGGTGCGACAGCCGGGCCATCCCCTACGGGGAGGCTGCCTGGCAGGCGATTGGTCCTGAAAAATGCCGGCTAAACCTGCTCAATTCACCGGGAAATTTTACCGCCGCCAAACTGGCCTGGGTGAAAGAGCAGGAACCGCAGCTTTATGAACAGTCAGACCGGCTGATGCTACCGGGGGACTATATTGCCATGTGCCTGACCGGGACCGTCACCTCCACGCCCTCCATGCTCTCTGAGGGCATCTTCTGGGATTTTCATACGGGCACTGTCTCAGAAGACGTCATGCGCTACTTTGACTTCCCCGGATCGATCATCCCACCGATACAGGATGTATTTTCTGTGCACGGAACCCTTCAGGAGGCAGTCGCCGCCGACCTACGGCTGCGGACCGGCATACCTGTCAGTTACAAAGCGGGCGACCAGCCCAATAACGCCCTATCGCTGGGTGCCCTGGCTCCGGGCGATGTGGCCGCAACTGCAGGCACCAGCGGCGTGATCTACGCGGTTACCGACCAGCTGCTTTCCGATCCGGAAAACAGGGTCAACACGTTTGCACACGTGAACTATACCCCCACTGATCCCAGCTTGGGTGTATTGCTATGCATTAACGGTACCGGCATCGCCAATAAATGGATCCGCAACATTGCCGGCCCGTCATTCAGCTATGTGGAAATGAATACAGCAGCGGTGGCCATCCCGCCAGGCAGTGAGGGCTTGTTATTCTTTCCGTTCGGCAACGGTGCGGAAAGAATGCTTGGCAACAAGCAGGTACAGGCACATTTACTGGGTATCGATTTGAACCGGCACCATGCGGGACACCTGTTCCGGGCCGTTCAGGAGGGCATCTCCTTCTCATTCCGGTACGGGCTGGATATCCTGCGGGAAAACGGCCTGCAGCCTGCGGTGGTGAAAGCCGGCATGGCCAATATGTTCCTGAGCGAACCATTTACCCGGTCGTTTGTCAATGCTACCGGGCTTGATGTTGAATTATATGATACCGACGGGAGCAAAGGGGCTGCACTGGGAGCCGGCATCGGTGCCGGCGTATACCGCACGCCGGAGGAAGCATTCAATAACATAAAGCCCATCCGTACAGCATCCCCGGATAGCCATCGGGAGGTATTAGATGCGGCTTACCAGCGCTGGAAAGAACAGCTTCACCGACAGATCCTGTCCACACAAGCTTTTTATTACGTATCATAATCATTTAACCCGATTCAGCATGCAGATCATTACCGGAAAACACGAATTTTTTAAGGGTATCGGCAAGATCGTCTTTGAAGGCCGGGAAAGCGACAATCCGTTAGCTTTCCGCTGGTATGACGAAAACCGGACTGTTGCCGGAAAATCCATGAAAGACTGGCTGCGTTTTGCCGTTGCCTACTGGCATTCGTTCAATGGCAATGGAAGCGACCCGTTTGGCGGTCCCACGCATATCTTTCCCTGGGATACATCAACGGATCCCATTGCACGTGCCCGCGATAAAATGGACGCTGCCTTTGAGTTTATCACTAAGATCGGCACACCGTATTATTGCTTTCACGATGTGGACCTGGTGGACTACACGGAGGATGTGGCTGAAAATGAACGACGGTTACAGCAACTGGTGGACTATGCCGGAGAGAAACAGGCCGCCAGCGGCGTCAGGCTTTTGTGGGGCACAGCCAATCTGTTCAGCCATCGCCGATATATGAACGGGGCGGCAACCAATCCTGATTTCCACGTGCTGGCCCACGCTGGTGCGCAGGTAAAAGCGGCACTGGATGCTACTATTGCCCTTAATGGTGAGAACTACGTGTTCTGGGGTGGCCGTGAAGGCTATATGAGCCTGCTGAATACGGACATGAAACGCGAGCAGGAACACCTGGCCCGTTTCCTGCATATGGCAAAGGACTACGCCCGGCGGAACGGGTTTACCGGCACGTTCTTCATCGAGCCCAAACCCTGCGAACCCACCAAACACCAGTATGATTATGATGCGGCCACGGTGATCAGTTTTCTCCGACAGTATGACCTGCTGGGCGATTTTAAACTGAACCTGGAAGTGAATCACGCGACGCTGGCAGGGCACACCTTTCAGCATGAACTGCAGGTAGCAGCCGATGCCGGTCTGCTGGGTTCCATGGACGCCAACCGGGGCGACTACCAGAACGGGTGGGATACCGACCAGTTCCCGACCGACCTGAACGAGCTGACGGAATATATGCTGATCATCCTCGAAGCGGGCGGGTTTGCCGGTGGCGGAATCAATTTTGACGCCAAAATACGCCGCAACTCAACCGACCCGGAAGACCTGTTTTATGCGCACATCGGCGGTATGGATAATTTTGCACGGGCACTCGTCACAGCAGATAACATCCTGCGGGAATCGGACTATAAGGCTATCCGAAAAAGGCGCTACGCTTCCTTTGACGACGGCCAGGGCCGTGCCTTTGAAGAACGCCGGCTGAGCCTGGAAGATCTGCGCAACCATGCGGCCACCAACGGCGAACCTGCCGTAATCAGCGGCCGGCAGGAATATCTGGAGAACCTGATCAACCGGTTTATATAAAAAAGAGTCCGCCGGCAATGGCCGTCAACCTCGTCGGCGGACTCTTTTGCTGCGCCAGCCTTACCATGCACCGCACATCCCTCCTGGTATAATACCATTCCACACAGTACCCGTCGGGGTCCAAATCAGGGCGTACCAGCATGGTTTCGAACGTCCGGCCAATTGCCTGTATATCGCTCATATAATCATGCACCGTTATACAGGCGTAATTACCTTTTTTCAGGATAAGTATATCACCGTGTAAGCGTTCAGCTTCCCCTTCCTCCAGTTCCTCCGCAGCAGCCCGGTATATGATCGTCCCGTTTTCCGGACGGGATATGCCAAAATACCTCCGCTCTTCTGAAAAAGGAACCATTTTATGCAGCTGCTGGTGGGCACCGTATATCCTTTCCGGGAAAGATGCTGCTGTTACATACAATACCCGGATATCCTGTTCAAGATTTATTGTCTCCATGATTGTCACAATATAAAAGCCAGTTATTGCCGAATTTATCCATCAGGTCGCCATGCAGTGCACCGTAAACCGTCAGGGAAATGGGGTATAACTGCCGGCCGTCCCGCGACAGCTGCGCATAGTATTCCCTCATCTCCGTTTCGTTGCTGCAATTCAGCATCAGCGAAACCGAATTACCCCTTCTCAGGCCGCCTTCACCTACCATATCCGTTCCTACTAACAGCAGCTCACCTTTCGTCAGAGTAGCCTGTAAAACCACCTTTTTCATTTTTCCCGGCAGGTTGCCGGAAAAGGGTGACTCACCGACCATCCGGAAAACGAGCTCACCACCCAGACAGTCTTTATAAAAGTTCATGGCCTCGCGGCAATTGCCGCTGAACGTGAGGTACGAAATGATCTTTAAATGCGTAGCTGCCATTCCGATTTTATAAATGTCCGCCTCTATCGTTCCAGCTTCTTCCGTATGTTCGCCAGGTTCTGCGCTTGTGCATCTGCTACGTATTTTCTACCAAACAGGTAAGACATCAGGTTCATCGGGTAAGGTGTTGTACTAAAGAACTCACTGGTAACCTTGGTTTCATTGTCTAAAAGCGCCTCAAACAGGTAGGCCGCTTTGGCTGTTCCCTCAAACGGACGGATGAAACGCAGCTCCACTTCGATACGATTTGGTGTCAATGCCGTAATCTCCTGCTCACCTGCTCCCATTTTCTCACTGTCCCACCGTTGTATAGCGCCCACCGTACCATCTGTGCCGCTGATGGTTGGCACCAGGTCGGGGTCTTCCAACACCCATACACTATACTCCTTCTGGTTATCCAGTATACGTACATAGTCATACACGTCCTGTTTGGGCCGACGGAC
>CAZJKM010000104.1:0-3669 GCA_964546645.1 uncultured Sphingobacteriaceae bacterium | reverse complement strand
TACGACGTCGGATCAAAAGCGGCAGACCATTGCTTAAAAGTTTCCTCATCCAGCATGGTCCGGAAAACCGTCTCTGCATCCGCCTTGATCGTTACTTCAACATGCAGCCGCTCCATATCAGCTACAGATTCGGCGTATTGTTTAAAGTTATCCAGAATGGCCTGCCAGCCGGCCTGCTGCATTTCGGGCGGGTTCGTATCTTCCGCTTCGAAGCTTTCGGCAAGGGTCGTTTCCTTCCCGTTGGGTGTAAACACGACCTCCACTTTCCGGCCATCGGCAATCGTATACGCGATCCGTTTATGGGTTTCTATCCCGGTATATTCGCCTTCAAAGTCAAAGCCCATGCTGCCATCCCTGGCTTCCATGCGTGACCGGAGTTTCCCCCCTACCTGCAGGTCATTTTCCGCCCACGGTGTATGCCACTCGGGTGAAGCCGCATTCCACTGTGTAATATGTGCTGGGGCGTTCCAGATGTCCCACACTTTTTTCACCGGAGCCTGGATAGTTGTCCCTACTGTGATAATCTTTTTCTTTGTTGTTTCCATTGTTATACTTTTTTTAAGATGTAACCTTTCTCCTGTATGCCTTCCCGCATTTTTCCGCCTCACTGGTACAAACATACGGCGGCATCCGGGAACCCGTCGTGTATAAAAACGACAAATGTGGGGTATTTTGCGACGGGATTTCTTTTATCTTTGCCTGTAACGATGTTATAACCGAAAGCAAATGAAGCGTGTATCCATACTTGTACCGGAAAGCGCAGTGATGCAGGCCATCGCTGATCCGCAATACTGTTTCCATGCCGTCAATCAATTCCTGTCCGTTTCCGGGCGTTCTCCCCTGTTCCAGGTGGAGCTGGTGGGATTGAAGAAAACGGTGAAACTGAATAACGGCCGGTTTGCGGTCCACCCGGACCAGTTGTTACATGACGTGACAGACACCGACCTGATTTTTATACCGGCGTTGTTCGGCGACATGTCACAGGCCGTTAAATCAAATAAAAAATTTGTGCCATGGATTGTGGATCAGTATGAAAAAGGTGCGGAGGTTGCATCCCTGTGTGTAGGAGCCTTCCTCCTGGCCTCAACCGGTTTGCTGAACGGAAAGAAATGTTCCACCCACTGGGGTTTTACCAGCGAGTTCCGGCAAATGTTCCCCGGCGTTGATGTACAGGACGGCAGTATTGTTACGGAAGAAAACCGCATCTATTCCAGCGGCGGGGCCAATTCCTATTGGAACCTGCTGCTTCACCTGGTAGAGAAATACACCGACCGGGAAACGGCTATCCTGGCTTCCAAATATTTTGCCATCGATATAGACCGCGACAGCCAGTCGGCATTTGCCATGTTCAAGGGGCAGAAAGAACACCGGGACAATGCGGTAAAAAAAGCACAGGCCTATATTGAGGAACATATCGAGGAGCGGATTACCGTAGAGGAGCTGGCCGGGCTTGTTGCTGTGGGACGGCGCAGTTTTGAGCGCCGGTTTAAGCAGGCCACCAATAATTCCGTGCTGACTTACATCCAGCGGGTGAAGGTGGAAGCTGCCAAACACAGTTTTGAAAGCAGCCGCAAGAATATCAACGAAGTGATGTACGATGTGGGTTATACCGATACGAAAGCCTTCCGCTCCACCTTCAAAAAAATCACCGGATTAACCCCGGTGGAATACCGGAATAAATATAATAAGCTGTAAACTGTTGGCAACTATTCGGTTTTATCGCTATTTTTACCTGCAAAGTATCGAAATTTATGAATAAAGGCATATCCATTACGGTCAACCGCTCTTCAACATTCATCATTGCACGCTCTTTAGGCTTGCTTGTAACGTTGCTTACCTGTTTTACACCCGTTATTGCGCAGGACCTGGGCGGCGGTTTTTATGACCATGGGGTGGCGGTACCCATCAGCAATCACAGGGGGACTGTTGCAACGACAGATGCACAGGGGCACAATATCGTGCTGGTATGGCTCTTTGATCATCGCGGGGGATACGGACTGATCCAAATTGATGCTGAAACGGGTAAGACAAAGCAGTTTCCTGCCCCGTTTACCCTTGACAAGCCTTACGGCGATGCCCCCTATGCTTCTATCCTTTCCACTAAAAACAAGTATTATACCCTTTTCAACAACAATTTTGCAGAATATGATCCGGCAAAGGGAGCATTCACCTTTACGAAGGGGTCCACACCGCGTATGGCAATGGGTATGACGGAAGATCAGCATGGTGTTATATGGGCGGTTACCTATCCGAACAGCGGCCTGGTCTCATTCAATCCCGATACGCGGGAGTTTAAGGATTATGGTTCCCAGTACCAACAGAACTGGTATCAATACCCCAGATTTATTGCTACGGACGATGCCGGATGGGTCTATTTTGGTTTGGGCAACACAGCCAGCCAGATCATTGCTTTTAATCCGGCTACCGGCAAAGCAACACCTATACTGGATGAAACAGAGCGTGGGCGCGGATCAGCGTATGTGTACCGCCATAAAAATGGCAAGGTGTACGGACAGGCATTGCAAAATGATCAAAGCAATGACTGGTTTGAATTTTATAAAGGTGAACGCACCAAAACGAATACTCACAGTGCCAACCCTGTGTCGATCATAACCGGAAGCCAATCACTTTTCCACCGGGACTTTCCGGATGGAAAGAAGTTACAGACTGTAGACCTTATAGACCGGAAACTCGTTGTGGAAGACCCCCAATCCGGCTCAAAGAAGGAAGTTCCGTTCGATTATGAATCTGATGGGGCGCTGGTTATGGGAGTCGGCACGGCACAGAACGGCACCATTGTGGGAGGTACCGCTTTTCCCATGCGGTTTTTCAGTTATAACCCTGCAACCAATACCATGCAAAACTCAGCCGCTTTTGATCAGTTCAATGCACTGGCTCAACAGGGTGATCGCTTTTATTTCGGGATTTATCCGCACGGCTACCTGCTGGAGTGGGATCCGTCAAAGCCGTGGGTGAATACAAAGAAAGACCAGAAAACCAATCCACTGCTGTTAGCAGATGGCAGTCATCTGGTCTACCGCCCCTCACGCGTTCACGGATTTTCTGATGGGAAAACGGTCATTATGAGTGGCACACCTGATTATGGGTACACCGGTGGCGGATTGCTGTTCTGGGACAGGGAGAAGAAAACGTCACAGCTCTTACCGGATACGGCCGTAGTTGTTGATCAGTCAACCCTGAGCATGGTTTCCCTTCCGGACGGCAAGCTGCTGGGCGGAACGACAACCTTTCCCGGTACAGGTGGGGAAAAGAAAGCCAAAGAAGCCGAGTTATATATCATGGACGTGGCTTCCCGGCGTATAGACTGGCGCCAGGCGGCACTGCCCGGTATACAAGGTTACAACGATCTGTGTATCGGCCCGGATGGGCTGGTTTATGGCATTGCAGATCACACAGAGCTCGTTGTCTTTGATCCTGTGAAGCGCGTGGTTGTTCACCGGCAGAATCTGAAAGAAAGGTTTGGTTATACAACATCCGCGCAATCCCCACGGATTTTTGTACGGGGGCCAAAAGATGAGATATATATTCTTTTTGTCAAAGGCATCGTAAAGCTTGAACCCGGCACTTTCCATACAACCATGATCGCCGAATCCCCGCTTCCGATCAATGCCGGAGGTGATTACCTGGATGGCCGCATTTACTTTGTCA
>CAZJKM010000103.1:8508-10286 GCA_964546645.1 uncultured Sphingobacteriaceae bacterium | reverse complement strand
ATCTGTGTAATATCCCCCGTTACAATAAACTTTGCGGTCGGGCCCATGCGGGTCAGGAACATTTTGAGCTGCATATCCGTCGCGTTCTGTGCCTCGTCGAGGATGACGAAACAGTTGTCCAGCGTCCGGCCGCGCATAAATGCCAGCGGCGCAATTTCAATCACCCGTGTTTCCAGGTACATTTTCAGCTTCTCAGCAGGAATCATGTCATCCAGTGCATCGTATAACGGGCGCAGGTACGGGTCCACTTTCTCTTTCAGATCACCGGGTAAAAAACCCAGGTTTTCCCCGGCTTCCACCGCCGGCCGGGTAAGGATAATCCGCTTGACCTCCCTGTTTCGTAAGGCCCTTACCGCAAGGGCGACAGCTGTATATGTTTTACCGGTCCCTGCCGGCCCGATGGCAAACAGGATGTCATTCTTTACAATACTGTCCACCATCCGGCGCTGGTTGGCGGTGCGGGCTTTAACGACAATGCCATGCGGGCCGAAGACGATCGGCTCGCTGCTGCCTGGATGCGGCGGCTTATCGTCAGCCGATTGGTGGTGGTGCTGTTTCGGTGGCACACCCAGTATATTTTCCAACTCCTGGCTGGTGATATGGTTAAACTTTTCAGCGTGTGCCATCACCACATTGAAATAGCCCGAAAATACATCCAGCTCTTTTGCATCACCCAATACCTTCACTTCATTCCCCCTCGCTACCAGCTTCAGCTTCGGGAAACGCTTTTTCAGAATCTCAAAATGTTCATTCTGTGCGCCCCACAGTATAGCCGGATTTACCTGTTCCAGTGTAATATTCAGTTCGTTCAAATTATCCTTTTTTGGGTATGCGAATTTTATCTTAGGTTTGCAGGACAGAACACATTGTTCTGCAAAAACCGTATCGCAAGATTACTAATAAAACAGCATAAAAAAAAAGCAATTTTATTCAGTTAATTTGCATACTGATATTTTTGCAGGCCGGAAAAATGGCTTTTCACAATATGGGGATCATTACGCTTACCACTGATTTAGGAGACAGGGATTTCTATCAACCGGCGCTAAAAGGCAGTATATTAAGTTTATATCCGGAGGTAAGGCTGGTGGATATTACCCATCAGGTGGAGCCCTTTAACGTGCAGCAAGCGGCTTTCATTGTTAAAAATGCGTATTCCTATTTTCCGCCGCAAACGGTCCACCTGATCGGCATCGATTCTGTTTTCAGCAGAAATACCCGGTACCTGGCCATACGTTACCGCGATCACTACTTTGTGGGTGCCGATAACGGCATATTTTCCCTGCTGTTTGACGAGGAACCCGATGAAGTGGCGGAGCTTAACCTGATGCAGGACCTGAAGTTCCTTCATTTCCCGCTGACGGATATTTTTGCGAAAGCGGCCTGCCACCTGGCAAAAGGAGGTGCCTTATCCGAAGTCGGAGAGCCGATAGACCAACTGGTCCGCCGTGTTGTTATTCAGCCGGTAATCGACCGCAATACCATCCGGGGAAGCGTAATCCATGTAGACCGGTTTGAAAATATCATCACCAATATCAGTAAGGACCTGTTCAACCGTGTACAGCGGTCAAGGCAATTCATCCTGTATTTTCGAAGAAACGAATCTATCAACCAGCTCAGCTGGCATTATAATGAAGTACCAGAGGGCGAAAAGCTGTGCCTTTTCGGCATCAGTAACCACCTGGAAATTGCGATCAATAAAGGCAACGCCAGCGGGTTGCTTGGCCTGCATCCGGGTGATATGGTACGGGTGGAGTTTGAAGGTTGATTAGTTGACTAGT
>CAZJKM010000103.1:0-8408 GCA_964546645.1 uncultured Sphingobacteriaceae bacterium | reverse complement strand
ACATCTAATGTCTCACATCTAACATCTCATATAATGAAAACCCTGATAATTATTCTTTTATTGCCCTTATCCGGCGTATTTGCGATGCAGGACACGACCCTGACGTATGAAAACCAGCGCCAGAAAGTGAATAAGCTGCTGCAGCAGCGCACCGCGCGCTTTGGTGATTTCGATGAAAGCCTGCAACGGCGTACAGGCATTTTTGGCCTGAAAACCAAAAAAGACATGCAGTCCTCCATTGACATTCTGAAACAGATTGTACTGACTGACAATAACATTTTCCGTGAAACCAAAACCCTGCTTGATTTCAAAGATATCCAGAAATCAGACGTGGAACAGCGGGCCAGCGAACTGGATAGCCGTGTTAAAGGTTACATCAAGGCGATCAGCAGTATGCAGAAAGAACGGGAAACGCTGACAACGGCGCTCGCGGCGGCAGAAAAACAGGCAGGCCGTACCAGGCTCTATCTCTTTTTTGCCTTCATTATTATTGCTGCACTGGTATTCATCCTGATACGTAACAGACGTGCACTTCACTGGTAACATAAAAATTGACGCAGAACTGATACCGCTGTCCGCAGATGTATCTACTTTTGCGACAACATGGCACGCGCGAAACTAAACAGCGGAGATACACAACGGGATGAATTACCCCGCCAGAAAATCTCCAAAAGTTCCCTTAAAAACATTTCCAAACTGCTGAAATACCTGCGTCCTTACCGGAGCAAGTTTATCATCGGCATGGCTGCCCTGTTCTTTTCCAGCATCACGCTGCTGAGTTTTCCGCCATTGATGGGAAGTATGGTTGATGCTGCGCAGGGCCGGCAGACCATGGCGCTGATACCCGCGGGTATGCGTACCATTGGCCTGTTGGCTTTCGGTATCCTGTTCTTCCAGTCGCTGGTATCTTTCTTCCGTATCCGCCTGTTCGTGGAGGTGGCCGAGAAGGCACTGGCTGATATCCGGCGCGACACCTACTTCCGGCTGATCACCCTGCCCATGGATTTTTTCTCCAACCGGCGTGTCGGCGAACTGAACAGCAGGCTATCCGCTGATCTTTCCCAGATACAGGAAACCATGACCACTACCCTGGCGGAAATGGTGCGGCAACTGATCCTGCTCATCGGCGGCATCAGTTTCCTGTTCATCGTTTCTATCAAGCTCACGTTGCTGAACCTCGCCATCCTGCCGCTGCTGGTGATGACGGGGGTCTTATTCGGGCGGTTCATACGCCGGCTGTCGCGGCAGGCTCAGGATAAGCTGGCCGAGTCGAACACCATCGTCCAGGAAACATTGCAAGGTATCAGCAATGTAAAAGCATTTGTTAATGAAGCATACGAAGCAGGCCGGTACACCGACAGCCTGCGCAGTGTGGTGAGCCTCGCCATGAAGGGTGCAACCTACCGGGGTATCTTTGCCTCTTTCATCCTGTTCTGCCTCTTCGGGGCCATCATGGCGGTCGTCTGGTACGGTTCCTCCCTGATCGCACAGGGTGAACTGTCTGTAGGTGATCTCACGACCTACATCATATCGTCCATGTTCGTTGCAGGGTCGATGGGTAGTTTTCCGGAGCTGTATGCCAATCTCCAGCGGGCCGTGGGAGCCAGTGAACGCGTCATTGAGATCATGGATGAAAGCCAGGAAGCTGTTTCCATCCATGAGAGGGAAAACCGGGTGGTAACGACGTTTAAAGGGGACCTTGCCTTTAACCAGGTCACCTTTGCTTACCCCTCCCGTAAGGAAATCTGTGTACTGAATGATGTTTCTTTCTGTGCACGTGCCGGCGAAAAGGTGGCCATTGTTGGGCCCAGTGGTACCGGAAAATCAACCCTGGCTGCCCTGATCCTTCGTTTTTACGATCCGCAGAACGGCTCCGTACTTTTTGATGGCGAGGACGCACGTACTTACCGGCTGACCGATATCCGTCACCAGGTAGCCATTGTTCCACAGGATGTACTGCTGTTCGGCGGCACCATCCGTGAGAACATCGCATACGGGCGACTGGACGCTCCGGCCGACGAGGTGATAGAAGCGGCTAAACGCGCCAATGCCCACGATTTTATCATGCACTTTCCGGAGAGATACGACACGCTGGTAGGCGAACGTGGTGTCAAGCTGTCCGGAGGCCAGCGCCAACGTATTGCCATTGCCCGTGCCCTGCTGAAAGATCCGGCCATCCTCATACTGGATGAGGCTACCTCCTCACTGGATTCGGAGTCAGAACGCCTTGTACAGGAAGCCCTGCAGGAGCTCATGAAAAACCGTACCTCCATCATCATAGCACACCGGCTGTCGACTATCCGTGAAGCGGATAAGATCATCGTGCTCGAACAGGGAAAAGTAGTGGAGGAAGGTACTCATCAGCAGCTGTTACAACGCGAAAACGGCCTGTATCGCTATCTGAGCCATCTGCAGTCTGCCAGCAGCTAAGCAAACAAACCGCTTAAGCACTTGTTGATAAGGGATATGAAGAAAAAGCTTTTCAGATTACTGGTAAAGATCAACCATGCGATACTGCCGCGCTATTCGGGGAAAGATCCGTCCGGGCTGACAAAGGCCCAGCAGGCGGTACTGGCGTATCGTTATTGGGTGTTGATCCACTCCCTTTAAATCTCCCGGGCGGCGGCGGCTTCTATCCATCCTTCGTGACCGTTCGGCAGGGTTACCCGCCACCAGCCATTCGCCCGTTCGGCAACACGGACTTTCGTTCCTTCATGAATTACGAATAGCGTCTTTTCACCGGTTGAAGGTGCGCTTTTAACGGGCACCTTACCGCGGAATATAATGGCTTCATGCCGGCTGTCCAGGTAACGATGCTGTGAATACGCTATCATCAGCAGGAGCATCGCCACGCTGAGTACCGCTAAGCCGCTGTAGAAGAAGGCCCGTTTGACCGCCGGCCGGTATGCAAACAGGTAGATCACCAGGCAGGCAAAGCCAGCCAGCCAACAAAGTACGCCGGCGGCCGACCAGGCAGAGAGTGACCCCGAAAGCAGCAGCCGATGCCACCACGATTGTATAAAAAAGGCAGGAATCGGTTCAATCCTGTCGGTAATGCGCAGGTTAGCCAGCCGCAGGTTAGCCTGTACATCCGCATCAGCCGGATTCAGCTTGGCGGCTTTCTCATAATACAGAATCGCGTCAGCCAGGTTATTCAACCGGAAATGGGTATTTCCGAGATTATAAAACAAGGCAGGATCCTGATAGCCTGTATCCACCAGTTGCTGGTAATAGTGCACTGCCTCCTGAAAGGTACCCGCCTCGTACAGCCTGTTGCCTTTCACGAACAATGAATCGGGGCTATCCGCTGCTGTCCCCGGAAAAGGCAGCAGCACGAGCCATATCAGTATGAATCTATACCTTCCCATTCTCCATATCATTGATAAGCTGCCTGGCTTTGTCATAAACCTCGCTTTCCGACAGGCCTGAAACCGGTGCGAAACGAGCCATTTCACACAGATCAAGTGTATCCTCCATCCGCGTTGTCAGTTCTCCATCCACTCCCCTGGCCCGCAGTTGTTCTACAATAAACGCCTTGTTCAGGGAAGCCGCAGGAATATTGAATTTATCGCTGACATATCCGTATAACCCTTTGTAAACGGCTTCATAAAATGCCTGCTTATTGCCGGAGCCGAGTTGCTTCCGGGCAACAGCGAGGTGTTTGGCAGCCACCTTATTGGCGTTCCGGTTACGCACTGCCCCCGCGTCGGCATTCCGCTGCCGCTCCCGGTTACGGTAAACCAGTGCCGAAACAAAAAATAACGGACCGGCCAGCAGCAGCAAAAACAACCCGGCAGAACCCCAGAATCTGTCATCATCTGTGCGGAACCGGGGTGTTTGGGTCCTGATATAACGTATATCGCTGTCCAACACCCTGACATCCTGCTGTGCACCGGGTGTAAATGCCGTAACCGGCTGTGAAGCGTCACCTTTTGCCACCTGCAACACCAACGCATCACTGCTAAGGGTTACATATCGTTTCGCAGCCGGATCAAAATAGGAAAACGTGAACGGGGGCAGCGTATACGTCCCTTCATGCCGCGGGATCATCAGATAGGTAAACTCCCGGCTGCCTGAAACGCCATTCAACGTTTCTGAAATGCGATCGCTGACCTTCGGATCATACCGCTCAATGGTCTCCGGTATCTGCACATCGGGGGCTTTCAGCAGCTGTAAATTACCGGAGCCGGATACTTTCAGTGTATAGTTCAGTGCTTCGTTTGCTTTCAGGTCAGTCCGGTCGGCAGACGTGCTGAACGAAAATTTGCCGACGGCTCCGCTGAAGCCCTCCGGCCTGCCTTCTGCCGGTAACGGCTTGACCTGGATGGGTACCTGCAGACTTTTTGCCCGGTGTTTTATCTCGCGGTAGGATCCACCGAAGAAGCGATCAAACGGATCACTGGTAGGTACGAGTTGCCGTACCACAAATGTCATTTCCATCGGGTCCAGCAGCAGCCTGCCGCTCCGTTCCGGAAAAAGGATGTATTGCTGCAGTACGGTCGACTGGTAACGGGTGCCGTCCACCATTTCCTCTGTCCACTGGGTCTGCTGATGGTCCGGCTCTATATTCCGGCTCCAGAATCCGGTCAGGTCAGGCATCTTTTCAGGCACATTACCAACGATTTGTATATTGGTGTACAGCTTGTAAGACACGATCAGCTGTTCTCCCTGGTAGACCTCCCTTTTATCCGGAACAGCCCGGATAAAAATCTGTTTGCCCACATCCGGTGCTCCCCCTTCCTGACGGCGGCGTGATGCGGCCTCCCCATCCCCTTTCTGAACCGTGATCTTTAACGTATTGGAGCTATACTGTTTCCCATTGGCCTGGACCACCGCCGGCTGGATCGTATACTCGCCTTCCTGATCTGCCTGCAGATAGTAACCAAGCGACATGCTCATGGTGGTTTTACCATTAACGGAGGTCATGCTGGTCGACTGATTGGGTCCTGATACAACCTGGAGACCGGTAAAAGCCGGAGGCTGAAACCTCTCTGCCGAACCGTTTACAGTAAATCGGACCTCAAACGTCTCCCCGATAGCTACGGTTGTACGGTTGGCTGATGCCGTTACCGTGAGATCCTGGGCGTACACGGTCGCCATTAAAAGTACGCACACGAAACAAGCAAAGCCGAATAACTTCATCATTTGTTCCCGGTTACCATTGTTTGACTACCTTCCCTTTCCCCACAGCCTTTTTATTTTTCAGCTTCTCCTGGGTGTTTTTTTCCTCCTGAGCCATGGCTTCCAGCAGCCGCTCGGCATCCTCTTTGGATAGCTGGCCCGATTTGGGCTGCTGCTGCCCGTCCTTGTTCTTGTCTCCCTGCTCCTTGTTCTTGTCTTCTTTGTCCTTATTCCCGTCCTTTTTATCTTCTTTATCCTGGTCTTTCTGATCCTGGTTGTTTTGCTGTTGATCGTCCTTGTTCTTATCTCCTTGCTCTTTGTTCTTGTCTTCTTTGTCCTTATTCTCGTCCTTTTTATCTTCTTTATCCTGATTTTGTTGCTGTTGCTGTTTCAGTTTTTCCTGCGCATAAGCCAGGTTATACCGCGTCTCATCATCTTTCGGGTTGTTCATCAGTGCTTTCTTATAAGCCTCGATACTTTCCTCCAGTTTTTGTGATTCAAACAATGCATTGCCCAGGTTATGGTATGCTTTGGCTTTCACCGGTTTATCCGGTGAAGCAGCTGCTATATCCGTGAATTTTTTGATAGCATCTTCCATTTTCTGCTGCTTATACCAGGCTGCCCCCAGATTGTAGTTACCCTCAAGCGACTCCTGTGTCCTTTCCAGGGATTGCTTATACAACGCTTCTGCCTCCGCGTATTTCTGCTGCCGGTACAGTTCATTACCTTTATGGATAGCTTTCTTATCCTGCTGCGCCACGGCCACGGCAGGCAACAGCACCGCAAAAAACAATAATATCCGGTAATTCATGATTCTTTTACCTCAAATAAATTCAGTGCATCCAGTCTTTTATTCCTTCTGTTGGAAATAAAGAATTCAAGCAGCAGCACCAGTAGTGCAAAACCGATAAACAGCTGAAAACGGTCTTCATAGCTCTTAAACACCCGTGTATCCACTGCTTTCTTTTCCATTTTTTCAATCTGGTCCAGTACGATATTCAGGCCGCTGCCCGCATTTGTAGCCCGGACGTAAACCCCGTTACCAGCCGCTGCGATTTCTTTACACATCTCCTCATTCAGTTTACTGACCACCGTCTGGCCCTCTTCATCCTTCATAAACCCGACCGGGTTACCGTTCTGAAAAACGGGTACCGGCGCGCCTTCCGTGGAACCCAGGCCGATCACATGCAACACCACGCCTTTGGCGTACGCCTCTTTGGCAGCACTGACCGCATCATCCTCGTGGTTCTCCCCATCCGTCATCACAATCATCGCTTTACTGGTGCCGTTCACCAGATCGAATGATTTCATGGCCATCCCGACCGCCGCACCGATCGCCGTGCCCTGTGTAGGTACAATGCTGGTGCTGATATTGTTCAGGAACAGCTTTGCAGCCGCATAGTCCGTAGTGATCGGAAGCTGGACATAGGCTTCTCCGGCGAAGATAATGATTCCGATACGATCGCTCCGCAGCTGGTCGATCAGCTGGGAGATTGCCCGCTTGGCATTTTCCAGCCGGTTAGGCGGCAGGTCCCCGGCCATCATGCTGTTGGATACGTCCAGCAGGATCATCAGATCCGACCCCTTTCGCTGTCCTTCTTCCGCTACCGTTCCGATCTGCGGATTGGCGAGCCCGATCACCAGACCGGCAATCCCCAGCAGCAAGAGTGAAAACTTCCATCCGGGTCGGCTGAACGCCACCTCTGGCATGATCCGCTTTACCAGTCGCTCATCACCGAAGCTTTTCAGTGCCCGCCGTTTCCAGCGCCGGACCAGCCAGAATACCCCGACCAGTACCGGCAATAGCACCAGTCCCCACAACATGGCTTCATTTTCAAAACGCATCATGTCAACACTCCTTTCAGCACCGTATTTTTCAACACAAAATCCAGTAACAGCAACAACAAGGCCGCCAGAGCGAACGGAAAAAAGCGCTCTGTTTTCTGGTGGTATTGCGTTACCGCAATCTTCGCCTTTTCCAGCTGGTCGATCTGGCCGTAGATCGCTTTCAGCTTTTCATTGTCCGTCGCCCGGAAGTATTGACCACCGGTAATATCCGCAATCTTGGTCAATGTTTCCTCATCAATGGTCACCGGTACATTCTGGTACCGGACTCCGAAAGGCGTCTGTACCGGATAAGGCGCTTCGCCTTGTGTACCCACGCCCACCGTATATACCCGCACATTCATCTGCTGGGCGATTTCCGCTGCCGTAACCGGCGCAACAGAACCGGTGGTATTTGACCCGTCGGTCAGTAAAATAACCACTTTACTCTTTGCTTCGCTGTCTTTTAACCGGTTCACAGCAGTTGCCAGTCCCATCCCGATGGCAGTCCCGTCACGGATCATCCCGTTATTGATATCCTTAAACAGGTTGATCAGCACATCATGGTCAATCGTCAGCGGGCATTGCGTAAAACTCTCGCCGCTGAATACCACCAGGCCGATGCGATCATTGGGGCGGCCTTTTATAAACTCCATCGCAATGTTCTTTCCTGCCTCCAGGCGGTTGGGTTTCAGATCCTCTGACAACATGCTGCCGGATATATCCGTGGCAATCACAATATCAATACCTTCGGTGGTTGAGTCCTGCCAGCTCAGCGCCGATTGCGGCCTGGCCAGCGCAATGATCAGCAACAGTAATGCCAGTAACCGGAGTACCAGTCCGGCATGCCGCAGCACCGGATAGGCCGGCTTCACGGATGAAAAACCTGCCAATGACGATAATACCAGGTTACCCTGCAGTTTCCGGTTCCGCCAGATATACCACACCGGCAACAACGCGGGCAGCACGAGCAGCCAGAAAAAATCCGGATTGGCAAATTCTATACCGGCAAACAGATTCATGCGGCGGCCTCCTTCACAAACGCAACGGCATGCTCCATACTCTGCTCATTATCGGTATGCAGGGGCTGTTCTTTCGCAAACTTCACCAGGTCGGCCAAGGTCAGTACCTGCCGCAGCCGGTTCCTGTTCTGTTCCGGGATCGCAACAGCGGCCAGACTAGCAAAAATCTCATCCGTTGTCTGTTCCATTGCCGGGATGCTGAACCGGCTCTCCAGAAAAGTCCGCACGATATCCGATAATTCGCTGTGATATAATTTCACCTGCCCCTGCTGCCATAGCTTTTTATCGCGCAACTCCTGCAATTTGCCAAGTGCCAGCTCGTGCGGAGGAATAGCCGGGCCGGCTTCCACAACCGGTACCCTGTCTTTTTTCTTTCTCTTTTTCAGGAAGATCCACACCCCTGCCAGCAATAACAATATACCTGCCCCCAGCACGATCCAC
>CAZJKM010000102.1:0-10302 GCA_964546645.1 uncultured Sphingobacteriaceae bacterium | reverse complement strand
ACATTGCGGGGTGGAGCAGTTGGTAGCTCGTCGGGCTCATAACCCGAAGGTCATTGGTTCGAGTCCAATCCCCGCTACACTGAAAATGAGGCGATTAACGAAAGTTAGTCGCCTTTTTTCATTTATTGCCAAACATTAGGTCAAACATTTTGACCCTAGCCATCATCTAAACAAGCACACCACTGAACTGTTGAGGATACGATCCGCTTGGTGATCTGTCGTCCAGGTGCACGGCCCAGCCGGAAGATTTGCCTGGGTTTAACATCCGGCATGTTTACGAATAGGCCATCCGGATGTATGCCAGACCTTTTGTGTCAGGCTGTCTCCCTCCCCGAGTACAAGAAAGTACTAAACCACTAAGTTATGAAGTCTATTGCTAAAAAAGTCTGATGTTTGTCATCCACACGCTTAACAGGCATTAACGAACAACTAAATTATTTGCAAACAAAATGGAAAGCATTAAACTAAGATCTGAACAAATTCACTCTTTCAATACGGAAGGATATCTCGTGGTCGAAGACATTATAACGCATGATCAGGTAGTTGCCTATCGTGATATTTACGACCGTTTCCTGAGCGGAGAAATTGATACCGGAACCAATCGGGTCGATCTGGGAATAGGTTTGGGCCAAAATCAGCAGGTAGAAAACATCACGCAAATCATGTGGCCCAGCGACTTCGTGCCCGCACTGCTACAAATGAATTACCACCAGTGTGCGCTGGCCGTGTCAAAAGCTCTCCTGGGAGACGACATCACCATGGACTTTGATATGCTGATTAACAAAGCTCCGGGCACCAACACATTCACACCATGGCATCAGGATGCCGCATATTGGATCACGATGCCCGACAAGCGATCAGTAAGTTGCTGGTTGGCGTTGGATGACGCCAAAATCGATAACGGTTGTATGTGGTATATTCCGGGATCCCATTTACAACCTTTACGAGCACACAGACCAGCGGGGTTAAAAGGAGGAGCACTGACCTGCGAGGCCGACGAAGCAGAGGGTATCGCCATTGAGGTAAAGCCAGGGACCTGTATTTTCCATCATGGTGCAACACTGCATTACAGCAGGGGGAATACGACATCATCAAACCGGAGGGCTTTTATCATAAATTTCCGGCCAACAGCAATGGTCGAACTTGAGCGGGCAGCGGGTTTCGATCACGGCAGAACCGGAAGTGCTGCTGAAAGAAAGGTTCGGAACGAACACTCTAAATGATTGGATGATGTCTCTACAATCAAGATACGGCCCAACGGCAATCATCGGTCTGTTATTTTTTATATTTGGGTTCGTTAGCTGGCTGAATGCGATCCTGATTCCTTATTTCAAGTTCACGCTCCAGTTATCCTTGTCAGCGGCAATGCTGGTAGCGGTTGCTTTTTACCTGTCGTACTTCGTAATGGCTATCCCTTCTTCATGGTTACTTCAGCGCCTTGGCTTTAAATCTGGGATGGCTGCCGGGCTGTGTATCATGGCGGCAGGATCGGTTGTCTTTATCCCGGCAGCGTATTCAATGAGTTTTCCTGTGTTTCTGATTGGATTGTTTATCCAGGCAACAGGTCTCACTGTCTTGCAGACCGCTGTAAACCCGTACGTTACGATACTCGGCCCAATAGAAAGTGCAGCTACACGTATGAGTGTAATGGGGATATGTAACAAACTGGCGGGTGCGATGGCACCCTTGCTGTTTCTCCGGGTGGTGACCAGCAGCCCTAACGAGATTGATGAAATCCAGGCGGCACTCGTCAATATGCCACCGGAGCAGCAAACACTGGTCCTAAGCCATCTCACCGGGCGCTTAGCAGTACCATACGGAGCAATGGCACTGATTTTAGTCATGTTAGCCATCCTGATACATCGGTCAGGCTTACCAAATATTCAGGATCAAAATTCAGAAGACGATACGAAAGCAGGGATTACAGAATTGTTCCGATTTCCTCAACTATTACTGGGGTTTATCGCGATCTTTTGCAGCGTAGGAATTGAAGTACTGGTAATCGACAGCATCGTCAGCTATGCTGAATATTATCAAATACCCTTCGCTGAGGCCAGCTATTTCCCCACATACATACTCATTATCATGATTGTCAGCTACGCGCTGGGGATTGGGCTAATTCCAAAGTACATCAGCCAACACAAGGCTCTCATTGGATGCGCTGGATTCGGCATCCTCCTGACCACTGCAGCGATATGTTGGAACAGTAGTTTCTCCATTTGGCTTATAACCCTGCTTGGACTCGCTAATGCATTATTATGGCCGTCAATATGGCCATTGGCACTGGATGGGGTGGGCACCTACACCAAGCGGGGATCTGCCGTTTTGATTATGGGCGTCATTGGCGGAGCCATCGTACCTTATGTATATGGTGCCGTAGGAAGTTGGCTGAACCCACAATGGGCTTACGTTACCATAGTGCCATTATATGGTTTCCTGTTATATTTTGCCAGGTGGAGTTATCGGCAATCCCGGTATCGTTTATCCGCGACAAGAGCCGAATAACGCCATGAAGAAGCAATAACTCTTGAATTTTTATAGCTATGAACCATAAAAAAAATAATCAAAGGAAATATGTTATGAAATCATGCTTATTCCATTGTATGTTATTAGGAGCCTTCGTACTGATGTACGCGAGTTGCCAAACAAGCGCCCCATCCGAGCACCGTATATGGGCAGAAAAGGACGAGAAAACCGGTCAGATCATTATCAGACAAGGGAACGACATCGTCCTGCAGTACAACTATCAAACCGTTTTCGAAAAAGATGTTATCCACCTAAAGGAAGCTAAGCCGGAAAATTATACCCGAGGAGAGCGAGATACATTCATCACTACAGCACGTTATGCGGTACCACGAAGCAATTACATTCACCCAATTTATGGCCTCCAAGGTGAAATGCTTACCAGGGATTGGCCCGACGGCGTACACCCTCACCACCGTGGAATTTTCTGGGCCTGGCCTGAGGTCGAGTTTGGATCAAAAAAAGGTGATATTTATGCACTTCAAACGGTTTTCGCACGCCCTACTGGCAAAATCGAACTAAAGAATGAGGCCGGGTACTCGCAAATAACAGCAGAGAATGAATGGAAATGGGAAGACCGGGAATCGATCGTTCTGGAAACGGCCATAATAAAAGTTCATGAAGCCCAGGAACAGATACGAATCATAGACCTTGCACTCCGATTCATTGCACTCAAAGACAGCATCACCATAGCGACCCGCTATACCGACAGTTATGGTGGCTTGAATCTCCGGATGCAGACCCCGGACGGTCAATCCATACACTATCATACCGACGAGCCCGGTTCTCCTACCGTAAGAGCTTGGTCGGACTTTACAGGTACATTCGCAGGTGCATCAACGGAAACCGGTATGGCCGTGTTGCAGCATACATCTAATCCCGAGTATCCGGGCAGGTGGCAGGATTATCCAAAGCTCGCATGGGTACAGCCTACGTTCCCCACACCCGACACCCGTTTCTCACTGAAACCTGGTAAGTCGTTGGATCTCCGTTATCGGATCGTGGTACATAAAGGTGGAAAACAAGCTTCTTCGGTTTATCAGGAATGGTGGGATGATTATCATCGCGATGAGACGGTACTTAGCTTACTAAAAGACAACTAAAGATTAGTTAACATGGAAAATGAAAAACTGCACCTGAACAGGCGATCCTTTGTCAAAAGTGCCGCTATTCTTGCGGTAGCTGCACCACAAATCATACCATCGTCCGTACTGGGAAAGGGCAAAACGGCACCTTCTGACAAAATCAACCTGGGTCTTATCGGTTGCGGAGCTCTCGGCAAGGCCAATCTAAATGCATGTCTGAAAAGAGATAATGTGGTCCTGACAGCCGCCTGCGACGTTTGGAACGAACGGCTCGATCCGATCGTAGAGCGACACAAACATAGCTGCAAAGGCTATACGGATTACCGGGATTTACTCTTACATCCGGGGCTGGATGCCGTAATTATTGCGACACCCGCACACTGGCACGCGTTACAAGCTATCGAGGCTGCCGAAGCAGGATTACATATCTACCTGCAAAAGCCGATGACCATGCATCTCGGCGAAAGCTTAGCTGTGAGAAATGCGATACGTAAGTACGGCGTAATCTGTCAGATCGGCACCCAAATACATGCCCATGATCATTATAGAAGAATGGTGGAATTGGTTCGTTCGGGCAATTTAGGGGATATCGCTACAATCCGCACCTTTTTTGTGATGAATCAGGCGATCGATGGGATTGGAAAAGGAAACAATACCAATGATGTACCGGCAGGGCTGGATTGGAATAAATGGGTAGGGCCGGCAAGGATGCAACCGTTTAACCCAAATGTGGTCAAGGATGCATTCCACCATTGTTTCTGGATGGACTTCAGTGGCGGATGGACACCAGGTATGGCACCACATATTATTGACCTTCCGATATGGGCTTTGAATCTGGGCTATCCAACCGAAGTCAGCGCTATGGGAGGGAGATATGTGATTGATGATGATGGTGACGCATACGACAACCATGAGGTTCTGTGGAAATACCCTTCCCTCACCATGTCGTGGATGCAATCTTCGACCAACAGTCATGGCTGGGCCTTTCAGGGTGTCAAGAAGGAAGGCGTGGGATACGAAACAGATCCACAGAGAAGACTCGGTATATACTTCCATGGAAGTAACGGAACGTTAATCACCGATTACAGTTCCCATATACTCATCCCCGAGGGAAACAGGATGGATGAAAAAACTGAACCAGCACACACTATCCCCTCTTCTCCAGGACAGGAACTGGAATGGTTGGACTGTATTAAATCAGGGAATCAGCCGCTGTGCAACGTCGATTATCATGTCAAAATTGATGTAGCTGTTAACTTAAGCGTACTGTCTATGAAACTGGGCCGATCCATAAAATTTGATCCGGTAAAAGAAGAAATCATCGGAGACAGGGCAGCCAGACGGATGGCTATTCCTGAATACCGTAGACCATGGAAATTCCCTTCGAAGTATTTATAAGTTAACTTTTCCCAGTAAGGAACTGACAACATATTACAATGGAAAAACCGTATTCCGGCATTTACTGATTTTTCTTTGTTTACTATTATATTTGTGTATATTAGTGCAAGCTTTGATTTGAAATGTGTTGGCAATGTGCGCAAATGAGTAGGATTTTTTTCAAACGAATCTGAACTCATCTACGAATCAGACCGAAATCATCCGATTTAAGAGATTCTGATAAGCACTGATATCATTCGTTATTTACATCAAGTTGAAATCATGGCAGTAGAGACACGAAAAGTTATCAATTTCAGTCGGGATTTTTACCCTGACCTGGTAGCACTGGGTAGATATAACTACAACAAGGCCGAAAAAAGCCTGGCAGAACACACTCATCCCAATCGGATTGAAATTTGCTATTATGATAAAGGAACCCAATGGTTTTGTGTAGGTGATGTGCAGTATTTGGTAAAGGGCGGTGAGGTCTTCCTTCATTTTCCCGGCGAATTACACGGCTCTGGTAGTTTTCCTGAAGGTAAAGGCCGGCTTTATTGGTTTATTATCGAAATTGCTGACTTATCTGATGATGCAGATCAAATAGGCAGCAACGAAATCGCGTATCTTTGTAACGAGTTAATCCGACAAAGGGAACGTCATTTCATTGGAAAAAAAGAGATCAAGCAAATCCTTGACGAAATCTTTTACATATACCGGCAATCTGGCCTCGATCGGATAGGGATAATCCACATCAGAACATTGACACAGCGCTTTTTATTACTTCTAATGGATTGCATCCAAAAAAAGCAATCGGCTATAGATCACCGGCTGAATCAAGTACTCCAATATATCCACGATCATATATCAACCAAGATTACCATTGCAACGCTTGCTGGCTTGTGTTGCCTGTCGGAATCGAGATTTAAAAACCTTTTCAAGGAGCAGACCGGATTCACACCAGGTGACTATATCCAGCGTATACGGATACAAGAGGCCCTTCAATTTCTTAAGGAGAATCCCGATATCACCGTTTCGCAGGTCGCCTACCGATTCAATTTCTCATCACCACAATACTTAAGCAGTGTCGTAAAAAAATACACTGGAATACCTCCGAGTATTTTGAAAGACCGGTCAGAAGAACTCGAGCACATCACTGTTTAACAAAGTAATCAATCGTCCTCCGTCCTGCTCAACTCTCAGAGCCGGATTTTGCTTGCTGCCGGAAATTACGTACCTTTGGGAAAGTGATTCTAACCAATCCGTGCCGGGTATACTGTTTAATACCCTTTTAGTGAATTAGATTATTATACTTAATTTTTATAAATGGGAAGATCTCAGGAAACATTTAATAAAAAAGAAAAAGAGAAAAAACGCCTTCAGAAGAAGAAGGAAAAAGAACAACGTAAAGAAGCGCGCCAAACCAACTCCGATAAAGGGAAAGAATTGGACGATATGCTGGCCTATGTCGATGAATACGGCAACCTGTCCAGTACGCCACCGGATCCGAACAAAGTAAAGAAGGTGAATGCGGAAGAAATTCTCATCAGTACCCCCCGGTCGGAAGACCAGGACGAAGCCGACGCAGTGCGTAAGGGCCGGGTAAGCTATTTCAACAACTCCAAAGGCTATGGGTTTGTCACTGATGATGCGGATGGAGAGCGGATCTTTATCCATGTCAATGACCTTCCGGGACCTGTTACCGAGGACACCAGGCTTCAGTTCATGGTTAAAAAAGGGCCCCGTGGTCTTCAGGCCGTTGACATCGAAATCATCAGGTAATAAACCAACAGCACGCGTATGACGAACTGATACGATTATTACCTATCCTATACGATCCTGCTCCCGGTCTTTTTTCAAAGAGCAGTAATAAACCACAGGTCACCTGCCATATCCGAACCATCATTCAGGCGGTTCGGCTACCTATTATTGATCATACACACTATCCGTATCTTCCGAAATAACGACCTGCCCGGCCGGCCCCTCCTCTCCCATTGTATCTGATATTTCCACCACTCGCCTTTGGCCCCGGTCGTCAAATTACGGGGCCTCTGCATACCGGGTACGCCGAAATGTGTTCTGCAAGCGTTACCGGCAACGTTCTCGGTAATATAAGCGACGGTTTTATTGGAGCGGTAATTCATCTGGGATACTTTTGGGTTGTTGTTCGGGAAAAGAAACCGGAAAAACAGTCGGTACTGAACAGCAGGAATACCAAACGAACCAACGTTAAATCGGCGGGTATAATGTTATGATTATGAAAAAAACTATAAAACGGTATGGACAATAAAAGAAGAGCATTGCTGAAATACACTGGCCTGATAGGAGCAGGAATGGCGGGAGGTAGCTTGTTTAAAGGCCATGCCGGACAGGAATCATACCGAACAGCAAACCTTCCCGGCCGCGGCTGGCAGATCTTCAATATGTGCGGATACAGCGCCCCGAAACTGGATATAGTCCGGATTGCCTTCATCGGAACCGGCAACCGCGGAACGGGCGCTGTACGGCGGATCAGCAAACTGAGCGGCGTAGGGATCACTGCCATCGGCGATATCCGGAGAGAGCGGGCGGAAAATGCACAAAAAATTGCTGCAGATTCGGGAATGAGCCCATCCATTTATTCAGATGGCGAACAAGACTGGCAGAAACTCTGCCAACGCGACGACATTGACCTAATATATATTACTACGCCCTGGGCCCTGCACACACCTATGGCTTTGTATGCGATGGAACATGGTAAGCATGTCTGCGTGGAGGTACCGGCGGCAACATCACTGGAAGAGGCCTGGCAGTTGGTGGAAACATCGGAACGAACTCGAAAGCATTGTATGATGCTGGAGAACTGCTGTTATGATTTCTTTGAGTTACTAACGCTTAATATGGCCCGGAACGGCTTCTTCGGCGAGATCATTCATTGTGAAGGAGCCTACATACACGATATACTGGAAGGCAATTTCTCCAAAACCAAAAATTATAACTTCTGGCGGTTAAAAGAAAATGCAAAACGTAACGGAAACCTGTACCCCACCCACGGCCTGGGGCCTATATGTCAGGTAATGAATATCAATCGTGGTGACCGGATGGATTATCTCGTTTCTATGTCCGGAAACGACTTCATGATGGGTGCCATGGCAAAACAGCTGGCCGAAAACGACCCGACATACCAGCCCTATGCAAACCAATCTTTCCGCGGTAACATGAACACATCCATTATCCGCACTGTAAAAGGAAAGACCATTATGCTCCAGCACGACGTAACCTCCCCCCGCCCCTACTCACGCATCCATTTAGTGAGTGGCACAAAAGGAACGGCATTGAAGTACCCGCTACCCGGGCGGATCTCAACCAACCATACCGGCTGGCTGAGCGATGAGGAGATGAAAGCATTGGAAGAACTGTATACACCACCGATTGTGAGCAGAATAGGTGATCTGGCCCGCCGCGTGGGCGGGCATGGAGGCATGGATATGCTGATGGACTGGCGGACCATCGATTGCCTGCGGAACGGGTTGCCGCTGGATCAGGACGTTTACGATGCCGCCTTATGGAGCTGTATCCTGCCACTGACGGAGCTGTCAGTAAACAAACGATCTGCCACAATGGATGTGCCGGATTTTACGCGTGGCAGCTGGAAAACCAATACGCCTGTTGACCTCCTGCTTGAACGGGGAGCCAACACAGAAATACGGGCCTGAGATAGTCAGTTATTAACCTACACAACAGTGAATATTTTATTTTAATTTATGAGTACATGAACATCCACGTAAGTAACTCTCCGAAGGAATTAGGAACAGCAGCCGGCAAAGCGGCTGCCGAACAAATCAGGGAGGCCATTGACAAAAAGGGAGAAGCGAACATCATCCTGGCAACGGGAACAAGCCAGTTTGAGACCATCAGACAGCTGATCAGTGAAGACATCGACTGGTCAGCCGTAACGATGTTTCATCTGGACGAATATATCGGATTGCCGGCAAGCCATCCGGCCAGTTTTCGAAAATACCTCAGGGAACGTTTTCTGGACAAAGTGAAGCCGCTGAAAAATGCATACCTGATTAATGGAGAAGCTGATGCAGACGAGGAGACAGCACGCCTGGACAAGCTGATCCGGCAGCATCCGGTTGACGTGGCCCTCGTCGGCATCGGCGAAAACGGACACCTGGCCTTTAACGATCCGCCGGCCGACTTTACGACAGAAAAACCTTACCTGATCGTCACATTGGATGAGCCCTGCCGGACGCAACAGTTTAATGAAGGCTGGTTTGCGTCTATCGATGCCGTGCCGCACCAGGCGATCAGCATGTCGGTGAGGCAAATCCTGAAGTCAGCACATATTATCTGTTCCGTCCCGGATGAGCGCAAAGCCCGTGCGGTGAAAGATAGTCTGGAACAGCCGGTAGACAACCGTTATCCGGCCAGTATTCTGCAAACCCATAATAGCTGTCTGCTGTTTTTGGATACCGCTTCGGCGTCATTATTGTCTCTGCGTTGATTCCCGCACGATCAGTTTTCCCGGCAATACCACTTCCCGGGGATGAAAGTACTCTTTCTTGGTGATGTGGCTGATCAGTAATTCGCAACCGATTTTTCCGACATCCAATGCGGGTTCTGCGACCGTGGTCAGTGATGGGGTAATGATGGCTGACACGGGATCATTGGTAAAACCGATCACCCCGATTTCAGGGCCAATGGCGATACCGCGTTCCTTCAGTGCCAGCATCGCCCCGATCGCCTTCCGGTCATTCACGGCAAAAACAGCATCCGGTTGCCATGGCAGGCTAAACAGTTGTTTCATATCGTCCCCGCCGTAATCCTGCGAAAAACCTGAGTGTATGACCCATGCCGGGTCAGATGGGAGACCGTGTTTTTCCAATGCTTCCCGGTAACCTTTTAAACGCTGCCGGGTAAAATCGAGATCTGCCGGACCGGCGATATGTGCGATGCGCCGATAGCCCTGCGCAATCAGATGTTCCACTGCTTCAAACGCACCATTGTAATCATCCTGCATGACTTTTGAAGCGTCAACATTTTCCAGCACGCGGTCTATAAATACAACCGGGATCCCCTGCTGTATCAGTTCCTCAAAATGACCGGCCGCATCTGAGTTGGACGAAACCGACACCAGTAACCCGTCCAGGTTCTGCGTATTCAGGTCGTGTATAATCTGCAGCTCCCGTTCCGGCGAATCATTGGTCACATAAAGAACGATATTATATCCTTTACTGTAGGCCATTTCCTGTATGCCGGTGATGACCATGGAGAAATAATAATTGGTAATGAACGGCAGTACGATGCCGATATTATGTGTACTGCCCCCGGCCAG
>CAZJKM010000101.1:0-10485 GCA_964546645.1 uncultured Sphingobacteriaceae bacterium | reverse complement strand
AACGGATCATTCAGCGGTAAGATCGGTTCGATCATCGGTTATGAGTTAAACGGGCAGAACGTCATACGATCCGTCGGCAGCCGGCGCAAGCGGACATTCACAGAACTGGAACGGCTGAACCAGATGAAAATGAAAAGGGTCTCAGAATACCTGGCGCACATCAGGCCTTTCCTACTGTTCGGGTTCAAACGGGAAGCCCCCAAAGGAAGCAGGGTAGGCCCTTTCCAGCTGGCACAGTCACACGCCAGGAAACACGCCGTGGAAGTGGACAACGATGGCAGCCCTTATATCAACCCGGCCCATATACTGATCTCCAGGGGGCCGCTGGATCCGCCGCTGAAATGCATGGTAACGCGCGAAGCAAACTTTCTGCATCTGCAGTGGCAGATGATGCTTAACCGGGGGGCGGATGACCGGCTGGTAGTACTGGTTTACGACGGTGATATTTTCCGCCATTTCCATGATACCGGCGTACCACGCAGCCAGCTGCAGGCTACCCTTGAAATAGCATCCCTGGAGCACCTGGAGCAACCGGCGCATGTATATGCCACTTTCTGGGATCCCCTGCTGGATCAGATTTCGGATAGTGTGTTTTGCGGGACGATACTGCCGGAAACAGCAGCATCAGGCCAGTAGGTGCCTGCCTCCGAACCGGTTTTTGTTTATTCAAATAAGTTTGTACATTAGCCGGACATTACAATCGAGTATGGCTGACCATTCCATCGCCCACGAAAAGGAACTGCTTGAAAAATTGCGGAACGGTGATGAACGTGCGTTCGCCAGCATCTACCTGCACTTCTGGAAGCCCCTCTTTGTGATGGCCATCAAAAGGCTGGGGGATGAACAGGATGCCGAAGAGGTTGTCCAGAATATTTTCCTTAATCTATGGCGCCGGCGCGAACATCTACACGATGACACCCGATTTGACCACTATTTTGCCGTGGCAACCAAATTTGAAGTCATCAGCCTCATGCGAAAAAAAGCCAATGCTTTTCTTTACCAGCAACAATTAGGCAGGGGGTACGATGAGGCCGACCTGAGCACGTTACGCCTCTTAGACATGCACGAGCTTCAGGAAAAACTACAGCTATCGATCAAAAAACTACCGGAAAAATGCCAGTTGGTTTTTCGCCTGAAGCATGAAGACGGCTTATCGCAAAAAGACATTGCCTGCCATCTTAATATATCGGAAAAAACCGTGGAAGCCCACCTGTACAAGGCCAGGGAGTCTCTTCGTAAAGACCTGGGCGAACTCCTCCCCCTGCTCCTCTTATTTCTGAAATGAATACTGTCCGGGTCCGGACAGAAAGCCAGCATATCCCGGATTAAAAAAATGTATCTTTCTTTTTCTGCCAACTAAGGGATTGGTATCTCCCGTGCGGTATTATAAGAAAGCAACAACCAATGGCAGAAAAGAAACCCGATGTACGCCTGCTTACGATTGCCAAAAAGTGGCTGGAAGGCACTATTTCAGCAGCCGAAAAACAGGAATTTGATGCGTGGTACCAGGCATTTGATGACCGGTCTGCCGACCTTCCGGCCCACACGACCGAAAATGAGTTGCGGGAACGTATCCTTTACGCTATAAAAGAGAAAGCTGACCTTCAGCCATCCCGGAATAACACGCTTCAACTAGGACGCCGGATTGGCTGGGCAGCCTGTTTGCTGGTAGCTTTCACGGCTACCTACCTGCTGATAGACCACACCGGAAAAAACAAATCTGAAAGTGCCACCTTACTTCCTGATGCGGCACCGGGAACAGACAAAGCCACCCTTACCCTGGCGGACGGTACACAAATGAACCTCCGTACCGGTGAACCCGGAATTATCGTCGCTGACAATCAGGTTACCTATACAGACGGAACAGCCGTTCTGCCCGCTGACAAGGAAATTCCGACCCGGCTCATGTCATTAAGTACACCTAAAGGGGGCCAATATCGTATCGTCCTGTCAGACGGCACAAAAGTATGGCTCAATGCCGCATCCAAACTGACGTACCCCGCACAGTTTACCGGGAACGACCGGACTGTGGAAATCAGCGGTGAAGCTTATTTTGAAATACATGAAAACAAAGAGCAACCATTTGTGGTACGCTCGGAAGGGCAGCTCATCACTGTTCTGGGAACAAAATTCAATATTTCCGCATTCAGTGATGAAGATATCGTTAAAACGACACTGACGCATGGTGCCATACGTGTTTCCAGGCAGTCTGACCCAGCCGGGCAATCCGTCCTGCTGCGCCCCGGAGAACAATCCGTCCTTTCACCAACAACCGGATCGCTCATTAAACAAGAAGCGGATGCAGAAAGTGAACTGGCGTGGAAAAACGGTTTGTTTAAATTCAACAACACGCCGTTACCTGTCCTCATGCGCCAGATTGCCCGTTGGTATGACATTGATGTGGCCTATGAGGGCCACCCGAAACCAACGAAATTTTTCGGCGAAATTGAGCGCAGTTATAATTTATCTGACGTATTAAAGGTACTGGAACATGGCGATATCCGGTTCCGCATGGAAAAAAGCGCACGTGGGAAACATAAGCTGGTTGTTATACAGTAAGTAAATCCCATGCAGTAATAAAATAAGGAAGGAGGTTAATGGCAGAAAAAAGATACCAGACACCATGAAAAACCCGGAAGTGCGACCAACACTCCCGGGGAAGATTTGGGCAGAGTGACCAAAAATGTATTGAGAAATTTAATCCAATTACCCAAACAGACAAATATATGAATTTTTACGCTCGTGTAAAATCTGCGCTGTATGCGTTGCTTTTTACAAAAAAACTGATTGTCATCATGAAACTGACCGTCTTTCTGCTTACCCTTTCACTACTTAAAGTTTCGGCAAGCAGCCTTGCCCAAAAAGTATCCATCTCCGTGGAAGAGCAGGCATTGGAAAAGGTATTTATCGCTATCCAGCAGCAAACCGGTCACCGGTTCTTCTGGACCGATGAAAAGCTGGCAGGTACCACTGTTTCCATCCGGTCGGAAAATCGTTCATTAACGGAAACCCTTGATTTGCTTTTCAGTGATTTGCCTTATACATACGTCATCAGTAAAACCACTGTTATTGTAAAAAACCGTAGGCACGAAGAAGGCTCCCGCGAGAAAAACCCCCGCGCGCAGTACGGGACCGCTTTAGCTGAGATACGCGGAAGGGTCACGGATTCGCTCGGGAATCCACTGTCCGGGGCATCCATCCGTGTAAAAGGAACACCGCAAAGCACGATGACGGACCAGCAGGGTAACTTTCTGCTGCAGCAGGTACCGGATAAAGTGGTCCTGATCGTGTCATTCGTAGGGTATACCACCCAAGAAGTATCCGTAACGTCCGGAGTACCAGCGACCATTGTTCTCAGGGGAGCCACCAACCAGCTGGACGACATTGTCGTTGTCGGGTTCGGGACACAAAAAAGGAGGGATGTCTCCAGTGCCATCTCCTCCGTGTCCGCAAAAGACCTGCAGGACCAGACTGTGTCAAACTTCGCCCAGGCCATAAGCGGCAAAATGGCCGGTGTCCGGATCCTCAATTCAAACAATGCCCCCGGCGGAGGAACCAACATGGTTATCCGTGGGATTACCTCCATCAACGCCTCTAACGATCCGCTGATCGTCATTGACGGTTTCCCCCTCAAAGACGGGTTCAATCAGACCGAAAACCCACTTAACTCCATCAATACGGCCGATATTGAATCGATAGAAGTATTAAAAGATGCGTCGTCCAGTGCGATATACGGCGCGCGGGCCGCTAATGGTGTGATCCTCATTACCACCAAGAAGGGAAAGCTCGGCAAGCCCACTACGGTTGTGACGGCAAACAACGGCTTTGAGAGCATGACCAACCGGATGAATGTACTGAACCGGGAAGATTTCCTGAAATTCATGGATGATGCCCGCGCACAGTCGTACATTGTGGAAGACCCGAATTTCGGCACCAATGATCCGAATGCGCCCCTATGGAAATGGACAGACGATGACGAAACCAGGATATACAACTGGAAAAACTTCTCCAGCAACGCCCCTTTCATGGGCACAGGAGGTACATACTATGAACATTGGATTTATGTTACTCCGGAAACAAAAGCGCAGCCCTATGATACAGACTGGCAGGATGTCACCACGAGTACCGGGAAAGTGCAGGATTTTCAGCTGTCTACATCCGGCGGAACCGACAACCTGAAGTACATGATCTCCGGCGGGTACTTTAACCAGGACGGCATCGTGGAATCCACCGGGTACAAGCGGTTTTCATTCCGGTCGAATGTGGACTTACAGGTCAATAATTGGTTAAAAACCGGTTTGTTACTGGCACCCGCCCTGGAAAATTTTGATCTCATGCACAACATGGAGGGAACCTTTTTCGATATTGTGCGTATTCCGCCGATATACCGGCCTTATAATGATGCCGGTGAGCCACAGTTCCTCGGATACGTCCCCGGCGATTTCCGCGAATGGAACCTGGACAATTTTTCCAATCCGCTTTCAAACAGTATGGTAAAAGACAACCGGCAAACCATCAAAAGCCTGTCCACCGTGTTCGGCGAAATCAGTATCCTGAAAGACCTGGTGCTCCGTTCTGAATTCCATACCGAATTCAAAAACTGGGAACGCGCCAATTTTATACCGGCATCATTCCCGGATCCATGGTCGACCACCCGCTCCAGTGCCCTCAATAACGTTGCTTCTCGGCTGTACTGGAACTCACAAAGCTTCCTGACCTACAACCGTGTGGCCGGGCAGCACTCGTTTAATGCTATACTGGGTTACTCCGCCGAAAAGTCAGCCGACAGAAGTTCGTATATGCTGAAGTTCGACTTCCCGACTGACCATGTTCCCACGCTCAATCAGGCCGTTACCGTACTGGATGCGCAAAATCATGTGCGCACAAACCGCTCCGCCGAAACCATGATCGGGAGTTTTGCGCGGGTGATGTATAACTACATGGGAAAATACTACTTTACCGGCAGTGTGCGCAGGGACGGGTCTTCCAAATTCGGAGCCAATAAAAAATGGGGTGTTTTCCCCTCCTTCTCTGCCGCGTGGCGTGTTTCGGACGAGACCTTTTTCTCACCGGTTAAATCCGTTATCTCCGACCTTAAATTCAGGGGTGGCTGGGGTGTTATCGGCAACTCAGGTATCGGTAATTACAACGCATTAAGTACCCTCAGTGCCACTTCCTACCTGTTCGGCTCCGGTGCCACGATTGCCCCCGGGTATGTAAACGGACGGGTTTCCAATGCCGGTCTCGGCTGGGAAGCAACCTCCGATCTCGGACTGGGTATCGACGCCGCACTCCTGAACAACCGGATTTCGGTCAGTGCCGACTATTTCTACCGGTTGACGAAAGACATGTTGTTTTACATGCCGTTACCCACCATTACCGGATTCAGCTCCTACATGATGAATATCGGCTCCATGCGCAACCGCGGGTTTGAATACCTGGTACAAACCCGTAACCTGACAGGTGCGTTCAGCTGGACAACCAATTACAACCTGTCCTATTATAGGAACCGGGTACTGGACACCGGTAAAGACAAACGTCCCCTGATCGACAACAATTCCTACACCAGTGAGAATAAGCCCCTGGCAGGCCTGTGGGGCATGCATTTCCTGGGGCCATACCGCGATTGGGAAGACGTCAAAACAAACCCGATCATCAATCCGCACAGTCCGATCTGGCGCGATCGCTCTGTCCCCGGCACCAATAAAATGCAGGATGTGAACGGTGACGGCGTAATCAACGGTCTGGATAATACGATATTAGGCTCGCCCAACCCCGATTTTATCTGGAGCATCACCAACAATTTTGCTTATAAAGGGTTTGACCTGTCCGTACAGGTAAACGGGGTGTCGGGTGGTGATCGTATCATGACACTAATGGAAGGAGTGATGTCAAGAACCCTCGGGCACGCCAATGTGGTATATGAATATTATGACAACTACTGGCGCCCTGACCGGCCGGATGCCAAATATGGTGCACCGAACCGTAAATCGTGGGATGGCACACCGAACCGCGGTACCCTGGTGTTTAAAGGCACGTATGTTAATTTCCAGAACATCGCCTTCGGTTACACCCTCCCGACTACGTTGTTACAACAGCTCAAACTGGGAGCCGGCCCGATACGGATTTATACCAGTGTCCGGAATGCGTGGATGATCACCAAGTATCCGGGATACAACCCGGAAGTGAATTCGTCCGGCAATGCCGCGTTGGCACAAAGTGTGGACGGCGGCAGTTACCCGATGACCCGCACCATCTCCATCGGTCTTAATATGTCATTATAGATTACCTCATAACGAATCGATATGAAAAAGATATTTTCCATCTGTGTCTGTACCCTGCTTTTATGGGGGTGTTCCGACTCCTTTCTGGATCAGCAACCGGAAGACACACTGTCACCTGCCGTATTCTACCAAACCCCGAACGATATTAAAGCCGGACTGGTATCCGTCTATGAGCCTTTACAGCCTCTTTTCAGCGTATGGATCATCCCCCATATACTGGGGCAGATGTCCGATGACGGAACAGCACCTTACAACAGTTTCGTTTGGCACACGTTCTATAAGGACAATACGCATTCCCAGCCGTCGCTGTGGAACGGCTTCTACAAATTAATCAATAACGCCAATGACATTATTGACGTTATTGACCAGTACACACCGAAAAGTGACCAGGAAGCCACTGTCGTCCGTGCGTATCGGGGTGAAGCGTTGTTTTTGCGGGCATTCGCCTATTTTTACCTGGTAAGGTTTTACGGCGACGTACCAAAGGTGGTCACCCGGTTCGCAGACCCGGGCACCGCGTTTGGCATGGGCCGCACCCCTGTCAGCACCATTTACCAGGAAGTGATCATTCCCGATCTGGAATACGCGTTTGAAAATTGCTTTAAAAAGAATGATCCGGCGTTAGCCAACGAAGGGGCACGCGTTACAAAAGGTACGGCACTGACTTTCCTGGGGAAGGTGTACCTGACGTTAAATAACCACGCAAAAGCCGCCGAAGCGCTGAAATTGCTGATTGTTGACAAAGCAGGCGGGGAATACGCCCTGTTGAATGACTACGCAACGATCTGGCTGCCATCCAACAAGTTCCACTCCGAATCGATCTTCGAGATCAATTATAATGCCTCCGTCGGGCGGGGCAGCGAATATTTCCGTAACATGAGCATTGCTGCCGCCTATAAATTCGGGGGTCAGGTAGGCAATGGCCTATTCGCCGGTGAAAAGAACCTGATGGATGAGTTTGTTGACAATAATGAGGGAATCCGTTTCCGCGCTTCTGTCGATTCCTGTTTTACCGATAATATGATTCAACCGGCTCCGATAAAACTGATCCCGCCGCTGCCAGAAGTAAAAAACTATGAACGGACCGGTACCAATTACAACTACATGATTACCCGCTATGCAGATGCCCTGTTGATGTATGCGGAGGCATTGATGGTACTGGGACGTGGTGGGGAGGCCGTCGGCTATGTCAACCAGGTCAGACGACGGGCAGAAATGCCTGATATTACGGCCGCTGATCTCTCCATTGAGCGCATCCTACATGAACGCCGAATGGAGCTGGCTTTTGAAGGTCATCGCTACTTTGACCTGGTCAGAACCGGCAAAGCTATTGAATACCTGTCCCGGGTGCTGATGAATGACAATGAGTATGAAAGAAGGGTCTGGAGATCGGAGCCGATTCCCGAATACCAGCTGTTGCTCCCGATACCCGTAGGTGAGATCCAAAAAGACCAGACATTAACTCAAAACAGCGGATATTGATCTGTATTTAAATTGGAAAAGAAATGAAAACATTCACATACACCTGCTTACTGGCCGCCATGTCCCTGTTGATATCGTGCCTCAAAGAAGATATCGTTACAGACCCGGTCGTCAACGGCATAGCGATGTACATGCCTGATGTCAATAAAAAGGACTCCCTCGTGACTACCGTTCCGGCAGGCAAACAAGTTAAAATACTGGTTCGCACTACTGCCGATATGGTTTCCGTGTGGCCCGGTGGCATCAGAAGCGTCATGAAGAAAAAGAACAGCACCGCTGATTCCATCGATATGTTCAACCACCCGGTATTGGAAGTGAGCGATCATTACCAGGATTACGGACTGGTAAAAGCAAGAGGGTTGAACACCACCCTCAGCGATGACGGCTGGTATGTATTTTACACGTATCCGAATGCCGGCCAGTTTGACCTCACCATTGTCGTTACCAACCATGGCTACAACGGACCGGATCTCAGACGGGTTGTTCACCAGGCGGGAAAAATAACCGTATATTAATCCCCTGAAGTTAATCAGCATAAAACCGGCATGAACAGCCCGCAAAAAAGCAATAAGCTCATGCCGGTTTTATCATCTTCGAAAGCAATTTATTATAATGAAGAAAAACATCCTCACTGTTGCTTTAATGATAGGGTTCTGCTCAGCAGCCTATCCGCAAAAAAAGATAAACTGGACACAGGAAACCGCCCAGGCAGCATGGCAGCCGAGGGATTCACAGGGTGAGGTTGTGTATGACGGCCATCTGTGGATCATGGGCGGATGGTTCACGCCGCAATTACCCAACCCGCGTGATGTCTGGAAGTCACCTGACGGAAAAAACTGGACCCGGGTCACCGAAAAAGCCCCATGGGAACACAGTGACCTGCCCGCCTCCCTGGTTTTCCAAAACAAAATGTGGATGATGGGCGGACGTAAGCTTCCCGGATCAGCCTGCAGCAACGCGGTCTGGTCGTCCACCAACGGCAGCGATTGGATACTGGAAACACCGGCAGCAGGCTGGTCACCCCGACTGGCGCCCGGTTTCGTCGTCTTTAAGAACCGGATGTGGATCCTGGGCGGCACGTCCGATTTCTACCAGAATAACGACCAGACCCTTATGAATGATGTCTGGTCGTCAGCAGACGGCAAGAAATGGAAACTGGAACTGGCAAATGCCCCCTGGTCAAAGCGTACGCACGGACAGGCGATTGTATTTGATGGGAAAATATGGGTAATGGGAGGCGGCCAGCGGGCACCGGAAGCCATCCCGACCAACGACGTATGGTGTTCGGAAGATGGGGTTAACTGGACACTGGTAACGCCTGCTGCTGCCTGGAAACCGCGCCTGTGGTTTTCCACTGTCGTATACAGGGACCGCATGTGGGTGCTGGGCGGCTGGTCTGAAGAAGCCGGGAACTTTGGCGACGTGTGGCATTCCAAAGACGGGGTCAACTGGACAGAACTGAAGTCCGACACGATCTGGAGCAAGCGGCACGAACATGCCGCCTATGTGTTCCAGGACAAGATCTGGGTAGCCGGTGGTGCCGCAGAGCCGAATTACCGGCTGGACAGTGAGGTATGGAGCCTGCAGCTACCGGAGAACTGGCATCCCGAACAATAGTTTCTGATTAAAAAATCACATGATTACAATCAACACAACAATAATAATATGAAAGCAATATATCAATACATCTCTTTCCTTCCGGCGCTATGCCTGATGACCATTTTACCCCTGTGTGCACAGCAGTCACAGAAAAGCAGCGGCATACCTGTAAAGGACGGACTGGTCGGCTACTGGAAACTGACCGATGACCTGAAAGACCATTCCGGTCATTCAAACCATCCGGCCGCTCACGGTCCGCTTACGCCCGCAGCGGCGTTTAACGGGGAAAGCACTTGGCTGGAGGTATCTCCGGGATCTGCCCATACAGCAGGGGCCGGTGATTTCAGCATAGCCGCCTGGGTCCGTACCCCGACCTCCCTGAAAGACATCCCGGGCGACATCATCAGTCAGTATGACCCTGCTTCACGACGTGGTTTCCACCTGGGCCTGCAGAGTTACGCATCCATTACCAGCCAGGGAAGCCACCGGCAGCTCAGCTTTGGCATTGACAATGACCATGCTACGCCCTGGAAAGACTACGGGCGCCCCGGTGATGCGCTGCTCGCCTTCGGAATGGCCGAATACAAAGGGGAACTCTATGCCGGTACCTGCGAGGCGGGGCCCAGCCAGCAGGGGCATGTCTACCGCTACAGCGGTGACACGACCTGGGTCGACTGCGGCTCTCCGGACCAGTCCAACAGCGTGGTCGCCCTGGCCGTTTGGGAAGGCGATCTGTATGCCGGCACGGGCCATTATAAAATAGCGGGATCCTCCCTGCCGGAGTCAGAGAATCTTACGCCCGGCGGACGTGTATTCCGCTATGCGGGCGGCAAAAAATGGATCGACTGCGGACAGGTGCCCGGGGTTGAAACCATTGGGGGGATGGTCGTGTTCAACGGGAAACTCTATGCCAGTTCCATGTACCGCCCGGCGGCCCTCTACCGGTATGAGGGGGGAACAACATGGGTGGCGTGCCCCATACCCGACGGTAAGCGTGCCGTTAACATGGCCGTTTATAACGGATACCTGTACGCAACCAGCTGGGATGTCGGGAACGTCTACCGTTACGATGGTGTGTCATGGACGGATTGCGGCCTGGTAGGAGATAATACACAAACCT
>CAZJKM010000100.1:0-10577 GCA_964546645.1 uncultured Sphingobacteriaceae bacterium | reverse complement strand
GTACCCGTTTAAACTCGTCATAGCTATCCACCTCGCGGGTATTCTCGGTCCGGAACGCCAGGGCCTTGTTATAAATATGCTCCTGGATATCGGCCAGCAACTGTTCAATACGGGCTGGCAGTCCGTCCTGCGAAACCGTTTCTTTGGTCTGTGTGTCACGCCGGGCCAGTTCCACGGTACCGTTTTCCAGATCCCGTTTACCCATTGCGACACGCACCGGCACACCTTTCAGCTCCCATTCGGCGAATTTAAAGCCGGGGCGTTGCGTGTCACGATCATCAAATTTTACAGAAATGTCTCGCTGTTTCAGAGAAGCAATCAGGTCGTCTGCCACTTTATCAATAGCCGCCTTCTCTTCGTCCGTCTTATAAATCGGTACAATAACTACCTGGATGGGCGCCAGCTTGGGCGGAAGTACCAGACCTGCATCATCCGAGTGTGCCATGACCAGCGCTCCCATCAGCCGGGTGGATACCCCCCAGGAAGTGGCCCACACATAATCCAGGTTTCCATCCCTGGCAGTAAATTTTACATCAAACGCCTTCGCAAAGTTCTGACCCAGGAAATGAGATGTGCCTGCCTGCAAAGCCTTGCCATCCTGCATCAGCGCTTCGATACAATAGGTATCAATAGCGCCGGCAAAACGTTCATTTTCAGTTTTAACTCCTTTTACTACCGGCAAAGCCAACCAGTTCTCTGCAAAATCAGCGTACACATTCAGCATCCGCTCCGTTTCCTCAATAGCTTCCTCAGCTGTGGCGTGGGCGGTATGCCCCTCCTGCCAAAGAAATTCAGCTGTGCGAAGAAACAACCGCGTACGCATCTCCCAACGGACCACATTGGCCCACTGATTAACCAGGATAGGCAGATCCCGGTACGATTGGATCCAGCCTCTATAGGTATTCCAGATGATCGTTTCTGAAGTAGGGCGCACCACGAGTTCTTCCTCCAGCTTTGCCTCCTCATCCACTACAATCTGGCCGTTTCCGTCGTTTTTCAGGCGATAATGTGTCACAACAGCACATTCCTTGGCAAACCCCTCTACATGGGAAGCTTCTTTTGAAAAAAATGACTTCGGAATGAATAACGGGAAATAGGCGTTACTGTGACCGGTATCTTTAAACATTTTATCCAGAGCAGCCTGCATTTTCTCCCAAATGGCGTATCCATAGGGTTTTATTACCATGCAACCGCGCACGGCGGAATGCTCTGCCAGGTCAGCCTTGGTAACAAGTTCGTTATACCATTGTGAATAATCGTCGTTTCTGCTTGTAATGCCTTTGCTCATGTGATTTATTGGAATGTTTTTTGTACCTTTATGCAACTGTTATATAGGAATTTTCGTCAACAAAGTTAGACGGATTTATGAAATATGCAGTTATAAAATTTACATTGCGACTTTCTGCTCCTGTTAAACCTGTAGCAGATTAACATGTCTAAACGTTGTAGGAATAGAAAGAGCACATAGATGAAAGGATTTGAGATGAAAAGAATATATATAAAGGTCGGGGGTCTGCTGATGAGCGTACTTGTACTGGGAGCGTGTACGACAGCCAGATACAGCCAGACCACCTTTGTGGATGACGTGTATCAGGATAAAGCGAAGGCCAAAGAAGCTGAATACCGCAGTCCGGATTATTATTACAGTGAACAACCGGCCACTAATGAGCAGTATGCGAATAATAGCCACAGTGACCAACCGGTCAATGACAGTGCTTATTACGATGAGGATTACTTCGCGGACGAATACAGCGATAGTGAATACGCAAATCGTATAAACCGGTTTTACTACAATTCCCCCGGCATGACCTATTACGACTCCTGGTTTGATCCATGGACAGGATTCAGTCCCTGGTACGGTCCCGGTTTTTCGATGGGGCTCGGTTGGGGTGGATGGAGCCCTCACTGGGGAGCCGGCTGGAACCTGGGATGGGGCAGCAGCTGGTATAACCCTTATTATGCCGGTTCATGGGGCTGGGGCTGGAATTACCCCTACTACGGACGTGGTTTTTGGGGGCCTTACTCCTATTACGGAGGATGGGGCAGCTATTATGGCGGATGGGGCGGTAACGGATGGGGTGGATACCCCGGCAGTGGCGTAGTCGTCCAAAACAGAGAGCACCGCCTGCGTACGGGGTACGACAGCAGAAGTGCTGTCTCGGGTGGGTCCGCCCGTACAACCACCGGCAGCCGGTCAGCAAGGCCATCTGCCATCGCAAGGGATGCCAACGGAAGGATTGCCACGGGAACCGCACGTGCGGGAGTAAGGCCCACACGTACCGACCGGCCATCCGGAACAGCACCCTCCACACGGCCTTCAGCAACACAGGATCGTCCGAGTAGCAGGCCATCAGCAACACAAGGGACTTCGGGCAACAGGCCACAACCACAGGCAAGACCTTCAAGGGAAAGCAGCGGGCCGCAGGCAAGGCCTAGTTCGGGAGGTTCACAGCCTTCATACACGCCAAGCAGCTCATCCGGTCGTGGATCGTCCGGCAGCAGCGGATCATCAGGCAGCGGCAGCAGCAGTTCCGGATCGTCCGGCAGCAGCGGTCGTTCAGGCGGAGGGTCAGCACGTGGCCGTTAGCAACGGGCTTTTTTCCATTTTTTATTTTTACAGCATACTATGAACTTGAAAGCAATAGGGACTACCTGCCTGCTAACCGCATCGTTTTTTGCGGTGCAGGCCCAGATCATTGACGACGTATTACGCTTCTCGCAAAGCGACAGGGGTGCTACAGCCCGCTTTAAGGCAATGGGCAATGCACAAACGGCCCTCGGTGGCGATCTCAGTTCCCTATCCGGCAATCCGGCCGGGCTGGGTTTTTTCAACCAGTCAGACATTGGCATTACGTTGGATTATTTCAGCGATATCAACAAAGCGGCCTACTTCGGCACAACGACTAACGGCAGCACCAACAGGGCTGGCCTTAGTCAGGCAGGAGTCGTTTTTAATATACCCACCCTCCGGACACGCGGAAGCAACCTGGAAAGCGGCTGGCTTAATTTTAACTTAGGCGTTGGCTATAACCGTACCAACAGCTTCCGCAGTAATCTGGACTTCATGGGAACCAATAACCAAAGCAGTTATACCAATGCCATGGCCGACGATGCCAATTTCCGCCACTATGGAGGCTATCTGGGTGATTTCGGCTACATTGATCTCGCGCTGGTTGACGGTGATGGTACGGCAGGCAATTATTTCCCGTTTGCCTTTGATAATGAAACCTACCAGGAACATTTTTCGACTGCCAAAGGGAATCAATGGGAAACGGGCATCAGTTTTGGTGCAAATAACAGCAACCGGTTTTACATCGGGGGATCATTGAACTTTGCAGGATTCAACTACGAGGTGAACAGGGAGTTTGTAGAACTGGGCTTTACGAAGAACGAAGATGAAGTGCGGGCACTGTATCCGGGATCTGACTTCCTCCATCCGGGGAGCGACCTGAACCGGTTACTGGACACGGACTACGACCTGAAATATGTTACCTCACAAATAAACAGAGGGCGCGGAGTGTATGGTAAACTCGGAATGATCTTCCGCCCGGATCCGGCGTTCCGGATTGGATTGTCAGGAACAACGCCAACCTGGTATTCCGTCACCCATGATGTACTGGAATATGCGGATTCCTGGTTTGTTGACCCTGCTACTGATCAGGAAATCGCCAGTTATGGCACACCGGACGGGGAAGGTGAGTTTTATCATGAATACCGCCTCAAAACGCCCTACCGGCTCCATGCAGGCCTTGCATACATTTTCAGCGATGGCTTAGTGAGTGGCGATGTAGAGTTTGTGGATTACAAAAGTATACGCTACAGCTATGAGCAGGACCGGTCGCATGAAACCAGCATCAACAATACCATCCCGGATCTGTACCGTTCCGCACTTAATTATCGTTTAGGAGCAGAATACCGGATTGCTCCTGATGTGCTCCTGCGTGCCGGATATAACTACAACAGTTCTCCCTATCAGGGCAACTCAGGCGACCGCAGCAGTCAGGTAGTTTCGGCTGGCTTAGGTTATCGGATTAGTAACGTATATATCGACTTTACTTATCAGAATGCTTCCCTGAAAAGCAGCTATGAACCATATGCCCTGGAGACAAAAACTTCCCCTGCAGCAACATTCACAAATACCCGGAACAGTGTATTGCTGACAATCGGAGCTAAATTCTGAGATAATGAGACAAGGGTAAAAAGAAAAAGCCGGCTTCTGTTAATGAAGCCGGCTTTTTTGTGGGAATTACTGGGCTCGAACCAGTGACCCCTACCTTGTCGAGGTAGTGCTCTAAACCAACTGAGCTAAACTCCCTTTGACTGCAAATATCGAAAATTTTCCCGTATTCACCCGGTTCAGCTCTTAAAAAAAATCAGGGTGCCCGCGTGGACACCCTGATTCCTTTACCCTATCATCATAATTTAGGTTTATAGAACGGTACTTACTATCTTCTTTAAATTTCTTTTATTATTCCGCCTTTGGACAGGTAACTCTGCTTTATATAAAAGAAGTGATCATAGACCAACCCAACTTTCTTGTTGCTAACTGATGCTATGACCACTTTCTAAACGCTCTAGTTTTATAAGTGGCTTGACAAATGTAATTATATTATAAACGAGGGCAAAGGATTTTGTTAAAAATAAGTAAGTGTTCACTCACCTTTAACCGAATGGTGAGTGGCTGATCAAAGTGCATACTTTCCGGCGATAAGCGCTGCGATATCCTGAACCTGCCTGATTTCTCCGGTGGCAGCTTTTTTCCAAAGTACCTCTATGATTAAAAGAAGAAATTCGGCTTCCAGCTTCGGCTGTGCAAACCCCAGTTCTGCAAAGGCACGTTCGATGATCGGATACACCGGTTTCATGAACAGCTCATGCTGCTGCCGGGAAAAGTCATGGTGCGACAAGCGTTCCTGCAGCTTCCAGAATAAGGGTTCTTCGTTCACGAGTTTCTGCGGAAGGTTGATCATATTCTGCAGGAACACCCGGGGATTTTGATAAGTCAGCATACCTTTGTTCTGTGACAGGACACGGCGGTAGCCGGATTTAATAAGATGGGTCAGCAATTGGTCTTTCTGGCCGAAATGTTTAAAAATCAGCGCTTCGGACACATCGGCATGAGCAGCTATCAGTTTAGTGGAAGTATCAACGTATCCCTTATCTGCAAATAACAGCAGGGCTTCCTTAATAATCTTTTCTCTTCTGCTTGCCGTCTTTTCTCTCATTTGATGTTCCTGTATTCATCATCCTACCCGACACCTCTTTTCAAGGTGATGTGTACAAAGATACTATCTTTAATAAAAGAGACGATCCGTAAAAACGGTAACAACCTGAAACGATTGGTAAAAAAAAAGCTCCGTTTTCCGGAGCCCTTTTTTCAGTATTCATCTTCATTAAAGAAGAAATCATCTTTTGTCGGATAATCTGGCCATATTTCTTCAATATTTTCATAAGGCTCGCCATCATCTTCCAGCGCCTGAAGGTTTTCAATGACTTCCACGGGGGCTCCTGAACGAATTCCGTAATCAATCAATTCATCCTTGGTTGCCGGCCAGGGTGCATCTTCCAGATGAGAAGCTAACTCTAATGTCCAGTACATAGCTTAAAAATTTAAGTTTTAACTTTTCGCAAAAATATAATAATTGTGGCAAGTTTTTAAAATTTTTTTTTACATTTTTTTTATTCTCACAAATGCCTTATAATGAATAAAATACAACAACAAGAATTGCTTTTTGTCAGAGAAACAGACTCCTGTTCACTTTACGGAAGCGACTACCGTTGTCCTGATACAGTCGTTTGGGGCATCCTGTTCAATCAACCCGTCACGCATACGCACAATACGGTGGGCGTGTTGGGCTATATCCTCCTCATGGGTAACCAATATAATGGTATTACCGCCGGCATGAATCTGTTCGAGCAATCCCATAATTTCTTCCGATGTCCTGGTATCTAAGTTCCCTGTCGGCTCATCTGCAAGAATAATGGACGGATTATTAATCAGGGCGCGGGCAATAGCTACCCGCTGGCGCTGGCCACCGGAAAGCTCATTCGGTTTGTGTCCTATCCGGTTACCTAATCCGACACGCTCAAGCACTTCCAATGCCCGGGCCTGGCGGTCCGCTTTACGAAGACCGGCGTACACCAGCGGTAACGCCACATTTTCAAGGGAAGTGGAGCGCGGCAGCAAATTAAATGTTTGGAATACGAAACCTATTTCCTTGTTGCGGATTTCGGCAAGTTCGTTCTCACTCATATCACTGACGCGAAGGCCATTTAATTTGTACGATCCGCTGGTCGGCGTATCCAGACAGCCCAGTATATTCATCAGTGTGGATTTGCCTGATCCCGAAGGGCCCATCAGTGCTACGAACTCCCCTTTACGAATCGTCAGACTTACTGACTTGAGCGCATGGATAACTTCGGAACCAATCACGTACTTTCTGCCAATATGCTCTGTTTCGATCACCGGATGCGACATAGTAAATGATGCGATTAATGTTTTTATTTCTGAAATTATAGACGACTGATAGTCGGATTTGTTACAAGCTGTTCTGCAGCCAGGCGCTGTCCGAACAGGTGGTGTACCCGATCACGCAGCCCGTCTGCCTGAGAAACCTGCATACCGGTTGTTTTTATGACAGGCAACCTCTCCACATGACATACGCCGGGCCGGCTGCCGAACGCTCCGGCATCATCCCAATACAAATTCCAGGCATCGTGAATAACTACCGGCAGCAACGGAACCTGTTGTTCTATGGCTAATTTAAATGCGCCGTTTTTAAAGGGTTGCAGTAACGGCGGAAATTCATCAGTTATCTGCCCTTCGGGAAAAATTACAACACTCCGGCCCTGTCGCAACAAGTCCTCCGCCCGCTTATACGCTTTAAACGAAGAAATTTTGCTGGACCGGTTCACGGGAATATCAATCGTACGGAAAAAAGTACCGGTGACCGGATTGTCCAACAACTCATATTTGCCGATGAAGGCAAAATCTGACTTTATTAATAAAACGAGTGCGGTGATATCCAGTTCTGAGGTGTGGTTGGCAACGATGACACAAGGCCCCTCCACGGATTCTTCTTCCGAAGTGAACCGATAAAAGAAACCGCTCAGCACGGAACTGAGAAAACCGATTACACGCCGGCAGACAACAATACGATGAAAATATTTATCCGGATTGCGGCCAACAATCAACAGAAAAGGAAAGAATGGCAGAAAACAAACAAGAACAGCAGCCAGATACCAGTACCGATGAAGTTTCCTAAGCAGCCGGATGATCATTTCCAAAAGTTAAAAATAAAAAGTTAAAAGTTAAAAAGCAAAAGAGCGGATGCAAACCCGCCCGTTGCTTCTTACCTGCTTAATTCTGCAAAATATTTATGAAAGAGAGGAATGGTTTCAATCCCTTTCAGATAGTTGGCAATATCGTATTTTTCATTGGGCGAGTGAAGGTTGTCGCTATCCAGCCCGAATCCCATCAGTACAGCTTTCAGTTCCAGTTCTTTTTCAAACAACGCAACAATGGGTATACTTCCACCACCGCGGGTGGGGATGGGCGTCTTATCAAAGGCTTCTGTCATCGCCTTTTCAGCAGCAAGATAAGCAATGCTGTCCGTTGGGGTCACAACAGGCTCTCCACCATGATGGGGAGTGACTTTTACACGGACACATGCCGGCGCTATCCGCTCAAAATGTTCTTTAAATAACCTGGTGATCACCTCCGATTGCTGGTTTGGCACTAACCGCATGGAGATTTTTGCATGCGCCTTGGAAGGGAGCACCGTTTTGGCGCCTTCACCTATGTACCCACCCCATATACCATTTACTTCCAGGGTAGGCCGTATGCCGGTACGCTCGATTGTGGTATACCCCTCTTCTCCCCACAATTCCCCGATACCCAGATCTTCTTTGTAAGCATCCGCATCGAAAGGCGCACGGTTGAGTGCAGCCCGCTCTGTCGCGGACAGGTCCGCCACGCTGTCGTAAAAACCGGGAATCGTGATCCGGTTCCGGTCATCATGCAGGGAAGCAATCATCCTGGCCAGGATCGTGGCCGGGTTGGCCACCGCCCCCCCATAAACACCGGAGTGAAGGTCGCGGTTCGGTCCGGTAACTTCCACTTCCAGGTAAGACAATCCCCGCAGTCCGGTTTCCAGTGACGGGGTTTCCAGACTGATCAGGGCCGTGTCCGAAATCAGCACCACATCTGCCTTCAGCCGCTCCTTATTCGCCTTTACAAAGGAGGCCAGATGCTCAGACCCCACTTCTTCCTCACCTTCAATCATAAACTTGATATTGGTAGGCAAGCCAACGGTCTGCTGCATCAGCTCAAACGCTTTCACGTGCATATAAAACTGGCCTTTATCATCGCAGGCACCCCGGGCGAAGATCCTGCCGTCACGGATCACCGGCTCAAACGGAGGGGTTTCCCAAAGCTCCAGCGGATCCGGAGGTTGTACATCGTAATGGCCATAAACCAGCACGGTTGGCCGGGACGGGTCTGTTATCTTTTCGCCATACACAATCGGGTGCCCGGCAGTGGGACACACTTCCACCTGGTCTGCACCAGCTTCCCGCAATTTCTGCGCTACATAATCAGCTGTTTTACGGACATCTTCCTTGTATTTCGGATCAGCGCTTACCGATGGAAAACGGAGCAGGTCGAACAATTCATCCAGAAAGCGTTGCCGATTAACCCGGACATATTCTTTGATTTGTTGCATAATACGTATGGTTTGTTGCAAACCTACAAAAATAGCATGGATTTGTGCTATCTTTGCGGCCATGATTAACGTATCTAACTTATCCCTTCGTTTCGGCAAGCGTGTGTTGTTTGAAGACGTAAACCTGAAGTTTACACAAGGCAATTGCTATGGTATTATCGGCGCGAATGGTGCCGGTAAGTCTACCTTCCTTAACATATTATCAGGGGAAGTAGACCCTACCACGGGTTCCGTCAGTTTCACACCTGGTGAGCGGATGGCCGTGCTGAAACAAAACCATTATGAGTTTGACGAAGTGAGCGTTATTGAAACGGTCATGGTGGGACATAAGGAATTGTACGAGATCATGAAAGAGAAGGATGCCATCTACGCCAAGGAGGACTTTACGGACGCGGATGGCGAGCGGGCGGGTGAGCTGGAGAATATTTTTGCCGAAATGGACGGGTGGAATGCGGAGAGTAATGCGGCTACTTTGTTAAGTAATCTCGGCATCACCGAAGCATTACATTATAAATTGCTGAAGGAACTCGACGGAAACCAGAAAGTACGTGTCCTGCTGGCACAGGCATTGTTCGGAAATCCGGATATCCTGCTGCTGGACGAGCCGACGAACGATCTGGACATCGATACCATCGCCTGGCTGGAGGACTTTCTGGCCGGATACGATGCGATTGTCCTGGTAGTCAGCCACGACCGGCATTTCCTGGATGCGGTATGTACGCATGTGGTGGATATCGACTTCGGAAAAATGACTATTTATACCGGAAATTATTCATTCTGGTATGAATCCAGCCAACTGGCCCTGAAACAACGTACTGACCAGAATAAAAAGATGGAAGATAAAGTAAAAGAACTGCAGGAATTTATCCGCCGTTTCAGTGCTAATGCTTCCAAATCAAAACAGGCTACAAGCCGGAAAAAAGCATTGGACAAAATTAACCTGGACGAAATCAAACCATCCAATCGTAAATACCCGGCCATTATGTTCAATAATATGGCCCGGGAGGCTGGCGATCAGATACTGGAACTGAAGAATCTGGGAAAAACACTGAATGGTGACGTGTTGTTCAACAACGTCAGCCTGATGGTGAACAAAGGTGATAAAATTGCCATCCTTTCACCAAACAGCTTAGCTACCACTGCCTTCTATGACATCCTAACCGGTCGGGATAAGGAGTATTCCGGTGAATTTAAATGGGGCATTACCATCAGTATTGCCGATATACCAATGGATAATGCGGCTTATTTTGAGGGAAAGAATGATAACCTGATCGATTGGCTCCGCGAATACTCGGAAACAGAAAAAGATGACCAGTTTATCAGGGGCTTTCTGGGAAAAATGCTATTTTCCGGGGAAGAGGTACTGAAAAAATGTTCCGTGCTATCGGGTGGTGAAAAAATGCGCTGCATGTTTTCCCGGATGATGCTGCAGCAAGCTAATTTATTGTTATTGGATGAACCGACCAACCACCTGGACCTCGAATCCATAACGGCACTGAATAACGGCATGCAGGACTTTAAAGGTACTATTTTATTTACCTCCCGTGACCATGAGCTGACACAAACAGTCGCTAACCGGATCATCGAGCTTACGCCGTCCGGTGCTATTGATAAACTCATGACCTATGACGAATATATCCATAACGAACAGATAAAAACACAGCGGCAGGCCATGTTGGCTTAACAAAAAAGATGTAAATCGACCAGTAGTTTATTTTTAATTTAAATTAAATAATTATCTTTGTAACAAATAATCTACAAAGATAACTTTTAATTATAAATAGATCGGTTATGACATCCCAATACATTTGCCATGAAGGCTTGCGTACCAGTTAGGGCATACTATTTCGCATT
>CAZJKM010000099.1:0-10621 GCA_964546645.1 uncultured Sphingobacteriaceae bacterium | reverse complement strand
GATAATTTTGAGAAAATCAGTTACCGGTATTTTCATTCGGGAGCAATTACAGAAACGGAAAGCGGGACGTATGCCGACAAAAAAGCGAATATAACCCAATCGTATGTAATGTGGAATCACGGTATCGGTGAAGTACTGAACAGCCTGATAAAAAACGGACTGGAAATAAAGTCGTTAGACGAGTTTGATTATTCGCCCTACAATTGTTTCAACAGGACAGTGGAATTTGAACCAGGAAAATACAGAATAGACCATTTAGACAATAACATTCCAATGGTATATTCAATAAGTGCGACAAGAAAAAACGACAGCTGACAAGGATTCGACGAGCATCCTACAAACTTTCTGCTATGGTTGACAGAGAGCAAAGAAACTTTTAAGATTATGTTTTTTATTACACAACTTATTTACATCAACGACGGACAAGAAAATGTATTCCATCAATTTGAAGACGTTGCCATTCCAATCATTCCAAAATATAACGGACGGCTTTTACTTCGTGTAAGACCGACAGAAAACGCTTTTATAGAACACAACATTGATAAACCGTATGAAATTCATTTGGTAGCATTTGACAGCGAACAAGATTTTCAAAGCTTCACGAAAGACGAAGAACGCAAACAGTTTCTGAATCTGAAAGAACAAGCTATAAAATCAGTTTTGCTTATTAAAGGAACTGAAGTATAAAAAGTGCAACTGAAAAATGAAGGCAACAATCAGACAAGAAAATAAGAAAGACTTTAACGCTGTTTCTGAAGTGAATAAACTTGCTTTCGGACAAAATAATGAAGCTAATCTTGTTGGCCTTTTACGACAGAGCAGCGCCTTTATTCCTGAACTTTCGTTAGTCGCGACATTTGACAACAAAGTCGTTGGACACATTTTATTTACGAAAATAAAAATCGTAAATGACGACAAAAGCGAAACTGAAAGTTTGGCACTTGCACCCATGGCGGTCAGACCAGAATTTCAACGAAAAGGAATTGGCGGACAGCTAATCAAACGTGGACTCGACATAGCAAAAGAGCTACAACACAAATCTGTCATTGTATTAGGACACGAACATTATTATACTAAATTTGGTTTTGTACCGGCAGACAAATGGAATATAAAATCACCGTATAACGTTCCAACAAATGTTTTTATGGCACTTGAATTAGTAACGGACGGGCTTAAAAACATAAGTGGGCTTGTAAAATATCCGAAAGAGTTTGAAACAGTATAACGCTAAAGAGAAGGTGACACAACCGAAGGAAAAAACGGTGACAATAATATTCAAAGAATGGGAACTAGTGGTCGACAGACAGCAAACGATACTGACCTACGACAAAGTTGCTATTGGTGGGCCTGAAAGTTGCGGTTGCAATGACTGTAAAAACTTCATAAATAACAGAGAAACAATTTACCCTGACGAAGTCAAAAAGCTATTCATTAACCTTGGAGTTGACTATAAAAAAGAATGTGAAGTCTGCCATTACTGCCAACAAGATGACGGACTTCATTATTATGGCGGTTGGTTTCATTTCAAAGGAAAATTTAAAGGTAAAGACTGCACCGTTCCAACAGGTTCAGGTGGCTTCACTTTTGACCTAACACCAATAAATGACACGTTTAGCATGGGGTTTCGTTACGACAATGCATTAACGTTTTTTAGCAACAAAGAGAATCTTGTTCAAATTGAATTTGATGCTAAAACGCCCTGGAAAACAGAAAAAGAATTGGAAAATGAATGAAAATAGCAGACATAAAGCGAATTGAAATTCAACAAGACCGTGGAATTTGACCCAATAAAATACAAAATAAACCACATAGACAAGAAAATTTCAATGGTATATTCAATAAGCGCAACAAGAAAAAACAGCTAACAAGGGTCTGGCGTTAGACTCCTTATTTACTTCAGGTAATCATTTACTTTTTGCCGGATGAAGCTTTTGACACCGTCCCAGGTTTGCCCTTTTAGGCTGATGGGATCTTCGCTGTCTTCAGCATCTTCGAAATAGGTCAATGCATAGGGTACTGATATCATCAGCTGTTGGCTAGGGTATTTTCTTGAATATAGGTCAGTGATGTCTGCGATGGAATAATGCTGGAGTAATTCAGCAATATCCCAGAAATCTTTTTTAACGCCACGTTTCATGATCGCCGTAACTTTCATTGCCAGGATATCTTCTTTGCTATACAATCTTATTCCGTTAACAGTTATTGGCTTTTCTATCCTGGGATGATGATGGTATTTTACCAAGTCGACTTTTACATCGTCAATGGCTCCGAAAAGCCCAATTGGATTATTTAAGTTCCTGTAGACGAATCCGGAAAAGTAAGATTCCAGCACACGGGCGACAGTTTCATTTTCAAATTTATCAGTAGTAAACAAATCAATATCAACAGATTTCCTATGGCCATAATAAAGCGCCAAGGCTGTACCTCCGACAAGATAGAAGCCTGATAACTCATTTATCGTCATCAATTTCTTCAGTATAGCCAGGGTGTTTGGCTCGACTGTATCGTATTGTAGCATCGGTAATCGGTCAGTTTATTGTTGAATAAGGCACAGCTCAGATAAATAGTAGGCAACGTAAGCCATTTGGCATTGGTAAGCACTTCTTCCAGTTTCTCATCCCCATAATACCTCCGGCAATTCCGGATGTCTTCCACATCGCCTCTTTCAAATACCCGTTCGATCACGAAAGCTGCCCGTTTATCAAAATCCAAACGATCCACATCCACATCCCAGAAAATCCGCTTATCGAACAGGTCTTGTGCTTTCTGCCTTGCCATATACAAAGTTACTATTAAATGTTAATCGGGCAATATTTACCACTGCAAAGGGGTATTTGGCTTATGAATCGTTCTTTAAACCAAATTGTTTAGGGATATCCATACTGCCATGCAACACCCGGACTATGCGGATGCCGTATTTCATTACACGGTAGAAAACAACGTGCTTTTTATAAACGAAACTCATCAAGCCCTTCCGGACTTCATCGCGTATCCGACCCGTATCGGGACGCTCTGCCAGAAATGCGAGCCGCTCGTCTAAGCCTGTCAAATACTTAATGGCCTGCTGCTCACCGAATCGGTCAATGGTATAATCGTATAGGTCATTGATATCCGTTGCTGCAGCAACGGACAAACGATAACTGCTATTGGTCTCGTCCATTACTTTGTCTTGCGACGGGATACAAGTATGTCCTGGATGGTTTCCGGGGTCTCAGGGCTATCCCATCCGGCTGCTATTTCGGCCCGCAGGTCTTCCAACATGCGCCGCCTGTAATATTCATGCAGTCGTAGTGCATCACGAACGACTTCACTGGCATTCTGATAGTCGCCTGATGTCAACTGACTGGCAATATACTTCTCCTGCCGTTCGGTGAAACTGATATTCATGTCTTATTCTTCTCTTTTATGTTTGTCCAAATATGACAAATATAGACATTTTTGTTCCTGATTGCAAATTTGGGTCCTGGGGGCTATGCCATTCCGGGGAAAGGTAATATCCTGCCGGACAATGGTCATTCCTCTCCGGGCAAAGACCGTTCCTCACCGAAGAAAGGTTATTCGTCAGTCGGGAAAGGATTGGTTTTCCAGGGGAATAACCTTTCTTTATCCAAAAAAGGATACGTACTCCTGAAGAAGAGGTATTCCTTCCGGAGACAAGGTTTTTTCCTGCCGGGGAAAGGGCTGGTTTTAATGGGGAATGACCTTTCCTTATCAGAAAAAGACCTTTTCCTGGCAAAAAAAGGCCAATCCCTGCCCCGCAAAGGTTGTCTTTTCCAAAGAAATATATTAAACTTGCATAACCTTAACAATAAACCAGTTGCCTTATGCCGCATGAAAAGAACTTCCGCCTTCATCTTCCCGGAGAGCTGACCATCAGCAAAACGCTGAAAGAAAATCCACCGCGCTGTTTCCTGCCGGTGATGAAACCATTCGAAACGACTGCCCTCCAAGCCGATACGGCAGAAATATTGCTTCAGGAGCATGCCAGCCCTGCCTTTTGTTTCTTCTTTATGCAACTCAATGTACACAAAGCACTGGAGATCGCGGCTACAGGGCATACAGCCGGGTTTTTCTACATGATGGGTATCCGGGGGGAAGGGTCGTGGTCCGTAACAGGCCATACAAACCCTGTTCAATGCCAGCGGGGGAAGCAATGCGGGCTGTCGGCCGCGCCCGGTAGCCATATACTGCAGCTGGAACCGGGTGTGCATCAATTCCTGTTGATTTATACATCCACCTTTCTGCTAACCCGGATCGCTGCGGAATGGCCGGAATTTAAATCACTGGGACCTTCTTCCGTTGATGGTTGTACACCGGCGGAATGCCTTCCCTCCACCATTTATCCGCAAGCCAGCTACAACGTCATCGGTAGGCTTACAGCCAGCAGAAAAAAACATTGGTCGTTGCATAAGGAACTGGAAAATAGCATATTTATACTTGCCAAAAACTATGCGAAGCAGCTTGGTGTCATCAGAGAGCATTCAGCAGACGGTAAGCCTGACCTGCGGGCACGCGCTATGCAGTATATCAAGCTTCATTATGCTGATCCGGGACTGACGAAAGCCAGTGTTGCAGAGGCGATGCATGTATCCAACCGTACCCTCGACTATGCGTTCAAACCTGGTTTTACAAAAGTTTACAGCTACCTATTGAAAGTACGGCTGCTGAAGGCCGGTGATCTGTTACGACTGACCGACCGGCCTGTCCAGGCAATCATGTTTGAAGTTGGCTTTGACGACCTACCGCACTTCAGCAAGGCTTTCAAGAAGTATTTCCGGATGTCTCCCAGTGAATATCGACAGCAAGCGACAAAATAAAAACTTGTCAATTTGCGCAAAAAAGTTTTTCATCCTCCGTATGAACTTTGCGCAAATTGACAAATTCCCCCCTAAATGATACATTACCTTTGTACCATGCAAAGCAACGGTGCGCACGTTAACAATGCATGTAGTAATTAACAGATTTTTTAATTTTTAAATTTTAATCAAGATGAAAACAATTTTTAGTTTTTCAGGAATGCGCGATGCAGCGCTCGACCAGTTCGCCGAGGCCGTACTGGTAAAAATGGGTGGAAACCCTTTATTTCCGGATCCCGATCCGGCATTGACAGACCTCGAAACGGATCTGCTGGCTTTCCGGGCATCCATGGTGGACGCCGTATTACGCAGCCGGCACAGTGTTATCGTTAAGGACCAGATGCGCGCAGCGCTGGAGAAAACCCTTCGGCTGTTGGCTTATTATGTCGATAAGGTATCCGACGGTGACCCGGCGAAAATCCTCAGCGCAGGTTTTGAGTTCACCAAATTACCCGGAACCACCAAACCTTGTCCGAAACCGGTCAATTTGCGCGTTGAGTTCGGATTTGTAGGCTCCGGACAGGCTAAAGTACGGGTGGAACCTGTAAAGAATGCCGTAGCGTACCGGTTTGAGTACCGGCCTGCCGGAACGGAAACCTGGTCGGAGCAGATCAGAACCCGCTCATGGACCGTGCTCGAAGGGCTGGAGAGCATGCAGACGTATGAGTTCCGCGTGGCTTGTATCGGCACACATCCGGCTATCACCTACAGTGAGGTGGTGAGCAGCCTGGTGCTTTAGCAAGGGCCAACCCACGTCAACCATCCCCTGCAGATCGCAGGGGATGGTTTTTATTCCGTTTCTGTACGGGAAACAACGACTGACAAAGAAAACGATACTTATTTTATCATTAAAAACACAAAACAATGAATACCCCAACCATTATCCGCCACCCGCTCCGGAACATCCGGCTGGCATACGATACCTCCAAAGAGCGGCAACCGCTGGAAGAAGAAGCCATTGCCGGATATATCCACCTCCACGACGAAGTGCTCCGCCTAAAACAGGAGCTGGACCGGCAGGGGAAGCAACACGAAAAGGTGAAAAACAGGATGACCGAGCTGCAGGGCCGGCTGCTGATGCTGGAACAGGAAACCGAATTTTTTGAAGTAGGTTTCAGACTGGCAGATCCTGAGATCCTGCCGGAGATTACCGGAACGTTTTCGTTTGATCCGGCCGACCTGTTCGATGCGGTCAGTTCGTTCCAGGACGATTTCGGGGACTTTTATGCCGATGTAAAAACTTGTTCGGATGACCATAATAAGTTTATAAAAGAAGATGAAGCATTTGATGAATGGTTTGAAACGTACCACAGTAGCCTTTTTATGAATGTCATGCATAATTGGGAACAGCTAAGCCTGGATATCGCAGCCTTTGATGAAGACTATGATAACATGAAGAGTGTGTTCCCTCCCTATACGATGACCAAGGAAATGTTTTACGCCAGTTCAGAGGCCCTTCTTGAAGCGTATAATGAGTTTATAAAGGTTGTCGACCAGCTTTACCGCCGTGTGGAACGGGTTAACAGGGAAACCATAAAGATTCTGAACAAGCTGGAGGGAGAGTCAGAGGAGTAATCGTTGAATGCAGGCACGAAAAAGCCCCTGCGCCGCTCGGCGCAGGGGCTTTTTGTTTTATTCTGCAATTCCGAATTTCTGCATAATGGCATTGCTGACACCGGTAGAGGAATATCCTCCATCATGGTATAGGTTCTGCATGGTCACCATGCGTGTCAGGTCAGAGAACAGCGTAATGCAGTAATCCGCACATTGCTCAGCCGTAGCGTTACCCAGTGGCGACATGGCATCTGCATAATCAAAGAAACTGCCGAAGCCCTTAATGCCTGAGCCGGCAGTGGTTTTGGTGGGCGACTGTGATACGGTGTTAATCCGCACTTTCTTTTCCACACCATAATGATACCCGAAACTACGGGCAATGGATTCCAGCATGGCTTTGATATCCGCCATGTCATTGTAGAACGAATAGGCCCGCTGTGCGGCAGCATAGGTAAGTGCTACCACACTTCCCCACTCGTTGATGGCATCCAGTTTCTTTGCCACACTCAGCATCTTGTGGAATGAAAGGGCCGAAACGTCGATTCCCTTTTGGAAGAAATCGTAATTTGCTTCTGTATAAGGAATGGCTTTACGCACATTGACGCTCATACCAATGGAATGCAGCACAAAATCTATTTTTCCACCAAGCACTTCCTGTGATTTGGTGAACAGGTTGGTCAGGTCATCCACGCTGGTTGCATCAGCAGCGATGATTTCCGAGCCGGTTTTCTCAGCCAGTCCGTTCAGTTCCCCCATGCGCATCGCAATGGGAGCGTTGGTCAGCACAAAGGTTGCACCCTCTTCATGTGCTCTTTCTGCCACTTTCCAGGCGATGGAACTGGAATTTAATGCACCGGAAATAATTCCTCTTTTTCCTTTCAACAGGTTGTATGCCATATGGGTATCGTTTTAATAGTGTGAATTTAGTAATGCCATCTCACCGATCAGCGGGTAAAAATACAGGTTCTTTATATAAGTAACAAGCTGCTTACCCGTTCAGCAGTTCCTGTGCATGCTTCAGGGCTGTCTCCCCCGGATTGCTGCCACTGAGCATCTGTGCGATCTCTGTGACGCGTTCCTCGGGGGTCAGCAGGCCAATATTGGTTGTTGTTTTCCCTCCCCGGTCTTCCTTATATACACGGAAATGTGTACGGCCCCGGGCAGCAATCTGCGGCAGATGCGTAATCGCGATGACCTGCAGGTGAGCGGCCAGCTGCCCCATAATACGGCCCACCTTCATCGCCACTTCACCGGAGATACCGGTATCGATCTCATCAAAAATAATGGTAGGCAATGCCGTTGTACGTGCAATCAGTGACTTCACAGCCAGCATGAGCCGGGATAACTCTCCTCCCGAAGCTATCTTTCCCACGGGTTGCGGCACCTGTCCTTTATTGGCTGAAAACAGGAACTGTACCTGATCTCCGCCGTGGTGCTGCAGCCCGTCACCTGACAACGGTTCCAGAAGAATCTGTAACCGGCTGCCGGGCATACCCGTTTCGGCCAATACTTCCTGTATATGCTTTTCTATTGCCGGTATAGCCGCTGCACGTGCCTTGCTCAGTTCGGCGGCGAGGCCGGTACAGGACGCTTTTAACCGGTGGCTTTCCTGCTCCAGGGCAGCAATTTGTTCTTCATCTACAGAAAGGCCCTCCAGCCGTTCAGCCAGTTGCTCCCGGATCCGGACCAGCTCTGCTACCGTCTGTACCCGGTGCTTCTGTTGCAGGCTGTATAACCCTGCCAGGCGCTCATTTACCTCCGCCAAACGGGCTTCGTTCAGGTGGGTGCTCTGTTCTGTCTGTGCAATTTCGTCAGCAATATCTTTCAGTTCGATGAACGTGCTGTTCAACCGGGCGGCTATTTCTCCCAATGCTGGCAGGTATTTCTCTGCCTGCTGCGTTTGTGCCAATGCTTCCCTCACCAGGCTCACGGCATTGGTTTCCTGTTCGTTCAGCAGATACACCGCTCCCAGCAGGCTGCGTTTGATTTCCTCCGCATGCGTCAGCTGGGCCTGCTCCTCTTCCAATAACTGATCTTCATCCGGCTGCAAACCGGCACTTTCCAGTTCATTCAGCAGGTACTGCTGATAGTCCGCCTCCGTCCTGGCCTGCTCTACCTGTTCTTTCAGCTTCCCGAGCCGGCGTTCGGTTTCTTTGAAGGCATGAAAGCCCGCCTGATAGGTGGCCAGCAGTTCCTGGCTCCGGCCGGCATTGTCCAGTACCAGCAATTGGAACGCCGGACTGACGATAGCCAGCGTGGCATGCTGCGAGTGGATATCGATCAGTTTTTCACCAAGCGCCTTGAGCACGGGCAGGGTGACAGGGGAATCGTTGACAAAAGCCCGGGACTTACCATCCGCACTGACCTCCCGGCGCAGAATGGTCTCTTCCTCGTAATCCAGATCATGCTCCGCGAAAAAACCGGTCAGCCCATAATGCCCGATGGAAAAGTAACCTTCAATGATGCACTTCTTATCCTGATTATAAAAATACTTTCCCTCCGCCCGCTGTCCGAGGATAAGCGCAAGTGCCCCCAGGATAATAGACTTGCCGGCACCGGTTTCACCCGTCATCAGGTTCAGACCAGCGGCAAACTCCATCTCCAGGTTATCGATCAGGGCATAGTTCTTAATAGACAGGCGGCTTAGCATAATGATGGATTGGCAGTGTTCAGTCCGTTTAGCTGATCATGGTTTTCGGAGTGCTTCATATTTATTGGCGTTTGCAGGGTCAGCCTGGGCAAGTATATTCAGGACCGCAATGCGGTCCTGTTGTGGCATGCCACTTGCGATGCCGATAAACTCATCAGCCTTGGCGGTAAAAAATACCTGGTTGAACACAGCCCCCTGGGCAAACCGGTCAACTTTCTGCAAAGTTGGGAACAGTTTTATCATATTCCTGCGCGCCGTACTCTGGTTATCAGCCATGATATCCAACCCCTCCCGGTAAAAACTGTAAAGGAAATCGCGAAGTGGTGCATATTTCGGATCGAGCAGGTTATTAACCAGCCAGAAGCGATTGCGAAGGCTCTCAATGGATTTCCATCCGCCATTCATGCTGTTCTGGGCATTGTTGACAACGGTCTGGGCCATATTGTAATAGGATGTGCCTCCGTTCGGACTAAAACTATCGGCATCTAATCCGGTAATAATATAGGCGTAAAATGCCAGCAAAGAGGTCAGGTTACTCAGGTATTGCTGATCCGAATAATCCATCGGATCCCCTTCCGTATAGGTAAAACTGAACTCCTTGTCAGTCATGTTCAGCAACGGACTGTTGTAGGCGGTGTTAAATACCGGTCTGGAGGAAATGATCTGTGCTTCCGCAGTAAAGTTCGCCGAACCATCCCAGGCCGTAATGTTGATCACAAAACTGCAGTCAATACGCTCGGCCGGTTTCAGGCGGTTCGTGCTCCATTGCCTGTTGTTCAGGAAATCAGTCATGCTCCGCTCCAATACTTCCAGGGCCCGTTTATTGGTATTTTGTACCAATGGCGAAAGTATTTGTACACGTGCATTCAGGTCCTGTGCCTGTACAGGCAGTTGCAATGCAAAAATACAAGCTACTATCAGGACCAGTTTTGCCATATCAGATCAATAATTTTTCAGAATCCATTCTGCGGACTTTCAAAGGTATGGATAAAATTAGTAGAATTGCACAGCAAATGCAAATAGAGCGATATACCCGTGTTCTGGAAAAGTACCTGCCGGCCATGGCGGCTCCGATCGTTGCACAATGGATCGGGCATACCGGTTGCCAGTTTCGTATCAGCCGCAGCCGGCGTTCGAAATTCGGAGACTATCGTCCGCCATCCCGTGGACAAGGACATCGCATATCCGTCAATCATAACCTCAACCCTTACGCCTTTCTCGTGACCACTGTTCATGAATTTGCCCACCTGAAAACCTGGGAAGAGCAGCGTTCGCTGGCGAAGCCACACGGCCCCGCCTGGAAGGGCAATTTCCGCTTACTAATGGAACCTTTCTTTCATAAACAGGTTTTTCCGTCAGATGTGGAACAGGCCATCCTTCGGTATCTGGGCAATCCGGCAGCCTCCAGCTGCACCGATCTCACCCTATTCAGAGTATTGCGTGAATACGACGAAATCCGCCAGGGGGTCAGCACCGTGGAACAACTGGCAGAAGGCACCTTGTTCATGCTGGCTGACGGACGGATGTTCCGTAAAGGGATCCGGCTGCGCAAGCGGTATCG
>CAZJKM010000098.1:0-10736 GCA_964546645.1 uncultured Sphingobacteriaceae bacterium | reverse complement strand
GGGAACAGCCGGTCGCGGATGCGGTCAATCTGTAACAGTGCTTCTTCATGGTTTTTTGCATCGGCTTTGATCAGTTTCTTTTCCAGGTTACGGATCGCCTTTTCCATACGGGCACGCACAGCCTCTGTGCTCGGGCCCAGTGTCGGGTCGATCTTATGTGCGCGCAGTTTGATCTTCTCAAAGATCGATTTAAATTCCACCCATTCATCACTCAGGGTCAGCTGATGCCGGGTATGGCGCTGAATATATTGCTTTTTTAATTGTCCGGCACTCAGGAAAAGGTCTTTCAGCGTCATATCCAGGCGGTGCGTTTTATTAACCGTATTTTCGTCCGCTACGATAGCTGAATTGCGCGGGATCAGTATCGGAAAGCTGACGCCATAATAATCGAAGTTCTGTTTCAGTTGCAGCCAATAGGCAATCTCCGCACCCCCGCCCACGTAAGCCAGGTTGGGCAACAATAATTCCTGGTACAGCGGGCGCATCATCACGTTCGGGCTGAAGCGCTCCGGATGCACGGCGATTTCCTGCCGCAGCTCCGCTTCGGTGAAAACCAGTTCCTGGTTCAATACAGTATAGTGACCGGATTCCTGCCGGACAATACGTTCCCTGCAGGTGTCTGTCAGATAGAAAAAGTTGATTTCACGCACGTGCACCTGCGGGAGAAAGCCGGCGTCCTGCAATGACTGTGTACTGCAGCTGATTTCACGGTAACTGTTTTGTTCCAGTATATCGCGTTCCATGACGGGAGCAAACGCTTTTTTCAACGCCGGATGGTCTGCATCCAGGATGACCAGTCCGTATTCACTGAACAGGGCGTTGACCAGAAAGCGGGTGGCGGTGGCAAGCGTGGCATGCTCCAGATAGGCCTTTTCCACCAGGGTGGTTAACTGCCGGGAACGTTCTGACAGGCCGAGGATGTTGCAATAGGCCCTGACGGCATCTTGGATGGTGGCCGTGGACAGCCGGCCGGTAGCAGCAGGGCACTTGGTTTCCCAGGTGATCGCTTTGCCACCGATCGTCGTATGGTTGATTTCCGCAAAGTCATGGTCCTCGGTAGCCATCCAGTAAACAGGGACGAAATTTTTGTCGGGATGCTGTTGTTTAAGCTGTTGGCAAAGCCGGACCGTACTGGCTATTTTATAAATAAAATAGAGAGGGCCGGTGAAGATGTTCAGCTGGTGGCCGGTCGTGATCGTAAACGTATGATCACGGGCCAGCAGTGAAATATTCTGTGTTACTTTGGGGTGGAAGGGGAGCAGCTCACGGTACTGCTCAAGCAGTACTTTTACCAGCAGGTTCCGGTGTGGTGCAGGTGGCTGTACCGCCAGTTTCTCAGCAAAACCATTCAGGTCCGGATGCTGGCCATAGAACGGTTTCAGCCGTTCATCACGGTTTAAATAACGGATCAGTGTATCTGAAAAGGAATGTGTGTCTGCGTAATCTATATAAGTGGCCTTCATTATACCCGCAAAAATAAACTTTCATCCCGCGTATACAGGGTGTTAGCAGTTATTTTACAATACTTCCATACAAATCAAAATCTTCCGCGTCATCGATCCTGACCTGTACAAACCGGCCGGGGGAGGTGTAATTTAGCGTAGCATCGATCAGTACGTCGTTGTCTACTTCCGGTGAATCATATTCCGTGCGGCCGACAAAATAATCACCTTCCTTTTTGTCGATCAGTACCCGGAATTCCCGGCCAACTTTCTGTTGGTTGATGGCGAAGGAAATTTCCTGCTGTACATCCATGATCTGTTCCACCCGGTTTTCCTTTATTTCTCCCGGAACATTGTCTTCCAACTGGTAGGCATGCGTTTTTTCCTCATGTGAATAGGTGAAACAACCCAACCGGTCGAAGCGGGTATCCGCTACCCATTCACGAAGTTCTTCAAAATCCCGTTCCGTCTCGCCTGGGTAACCACAGATCAGCGTCGTACGCAGCGCGATATCCGGCACTTTATCGCGGATAGCCTGCACCAGGTCGATCGTTTTTTGTTTGGTGATACCCCGACGCATGGATTTCAGCATCGGGTCGCTGATATGCTGGAGCGGCATATCCAGGTATTTGCAGATGTTGCTTCGTTCATTCATCACCTCCAGGATTTCCATCGGGAACCCCGACGGGTAGGCGTATTGCATCCGAATCCACTCAATACCGTCCACATCCGACAGGCGCCTGAGCAGTTCAGCCAGGTTGCGTTTGCCGTACAGGTCAAGTCCGTAGTACGTCAGGTCCTGGGCAATAAGGATCAGCTCTTTAGTGCCGTTCCGGGCAAGCAGGGCTGCTTCCTTTACCAGGTCTTCCATCGGTTTTGACAGGTGCTGGCCACGCATCAGCGGAATGGCGCAGAACGAACAGGGACGGTTACAGCCTTCGGCGATCTTAAAATAGGCAAAATGGGAAGGTGTGGTCAGCAACCGTTCTCCCACCAGCTCATGTTTGTAATCCGCGCCGACACTGCTCAGCAGTGCCTGCAGGTCATTGGTACCGAAATAAGCATCTACCGCAGGTATTTCACGTTCCAGCTCGGGTTTATAGCGCTCTGAAAGGCAGCCGGTGACGATGACTTTCTGCACCTTACCTTCCTCCTTCAGCGAACTGTATTGCAGGATGGTGTCAATAGACTCCTGTTTGGCATTATCAATAAAACCACAGGTATTGATGATGACGATATCGTCTGCCAGCACATTTTCCGCTTCGTGCACCACATCCAGGCGGTTGCCGCGCAGCTGGCCCATCAGCACTTCGCTGTCATGTATATTTTTGGAGCAGCCCAGCGTGACCACGTTGATGCGTGGCCGGGCGGGTGTTGCCGTATTGGTTGGTTTTGTTCTCATGCCCATCTGCTTCACTGGAACAGTGAATCTACAAATTCCTTTTTATTGAAAAGCTGCAGGTCGTTGATTCCTTCGCCCACACCAATATATTTCACGGGGATTTTAAACTGGTCAGAGATGCCGATAACGACCCCCCCTTTAGCGGTGCCGTCCAGCTTGGTGAGCGCTAAGGCATTGACATCGGTCGCCTGCGTAAATTGTTTGCATTGTTCGATCGCATTCTGGCCGGTGGAAGCATCCAGCACCAACAGGATTTCATGGGGTGCGCCGGGTACCACTTTCTGCATCACGTTCTTTATTTTGGACAGCTCGTTCATCAAAGCAACCTTGTTATGCAAGCGCCCGGCAGTGTCAATAATAGCCACGTCATCGCCGTTAGCAACGGCCGACTGTACAGTGTCAAAGGCTACTGAAGCCGGATCAGATCCCATGGCCTGTGCCACCACCCGTACACCGACGCGTTCACCCCACAGTCTGATCTGGTCTACAGCAGCAGCGCGGAAGGTATCAGCAGCACCGATAACCACCCGGTTCCCCGCTGCTTTCAGTTTGTGGGCCAGCTTTCCGATCGTGGTCGTTTTGCCGACACCGTTCACGCCCACTACCATAATAACGTAAGGCTTATGATCGCCGTATTCAAACTGCTCAAAATCGCTGCTGTTATTTTCGGCCAGCAACGACTGGATCTCATCACGGAGCAGGCCGTTCAGCTCACTGGTATTAATATATTTATCACGGGCCACGCGGTCCTGGATCCGTTCAATGATCTTCAGGGTGGTCGTTACACCGACATCCGATGTAACCAGTATCTCTTCCAGGTCATCCAGTACGTCATCGTCAACAGTGGATTTGCCAACAACCGCTTTGGTGATCTTGGAAAAAAAGCCTTCCTTGGTTTTTTCCAGTCCCTTGTCGAGAGCCTCCTTCGCTTCGGGAGTCTGCTCCTTTTTTTTGAAAAAATCAAATAGTCCCATGATCTGTAACGTTAAAACAAAAGTGCAACAAAAAAGCCCTTCCGGCAATCCCCCGAAACGGCTTTTATATCTTTATGAAAAGAAGCTCTTTTGATTATTGCGCGGGAGCATCCTCCACAGCATGCCTGGCTGCTTCAACGGCATCTTTGATGTGATCGTTGTGGGCAATCAGCTCCTTAAAGGTGTAGGCACCGGTTTTCGGAGATCTTACGGCCGTAATCACCTTGGTATAATCCTTGCCTTTTCCGGTTTTTAGTGTTGCAACTACTTTCTTAGCCATTTCTTATGCGTTTTAGAAAACAGCCTCACGGCTGTCTGAGTGAAACGTTTTACTTAATTTCTTTATGAACGGTTACCTTTTTAAGCACCGGATTGTATTTTTTCAATTCCAGACGCTCAGTGGTATTCTTCTTGTTTTTTGTAGTGATATACCTGGACGTACCGGGTAATCCGCTTTCTTTGTGTTCAGTACACTCCATGATCACCTGAACCCTGTTACCTTTCTTCGCCATTTCTTATACGTAACCTTTTTTGATAAACTTATTGATAACCGCCGTTATACCATTTTTGTTAATGGTTTTGATGGCTGATGTAGATACTTTTAACGTAATCCAACGGTTCTCTTCCGCAATGAAGAACCTTTTGGTCTGCAGGTTGGGGTAGAACTTGCGCTTGGTCTTCACGTTCGAATTGGAAACGTTGTAACCGTTCATAGCTCCCTTACCTGTTAAATCACAAACTCTTGACATGATTATATTTGCTACTCGTTTTCTAAAACTCAGTTTCTTAAAGAGTTTGCAAATATCGGAATTTGTTTTATATTATGCAACAGTTTCTGAAAAACTATTTATGTCCCCCTTCGCCGGGCTCCACCTCCTTCAGAAAGAAGCGGATAGCCGGATCTGCGTGATAGCCGGACAAAAAATATACCCCGTATAGCCTCGTCTTCTGCCCGAAAAAACGTAGCTTTGTTTGGTCAAAAATCCAGAAAAATCGTTTGTCATGCCCGAATTTTCACACTTACACGTACATACCCAATTTTCATTGCTGGACGGTGCCGCAGATATCTCGCGGCTGTATAAAAAAGCTGCTGCTGATGGAATGAAAGCGTTGGCCATCACGGACCACGGCAATATGTTCGGCGTGTTTAAGTTTGTGGCGGAGGCCGGCAAGCATCATATAAAACCGATTGTCGGATGTGAGTTCTATGTGGTGGCCGACCGGCACATCAGGCAATTCAGCAAGGAAAAAAAGGATAAACGCTACCACCAGCTGATGCTGGCCAAAAATGCCACCGGTTACCGGAACCTGATGAAACTTTGTTCACTTGGTTACATGGAAGGATTGTACAGCAAATGGCCCCGCATTGATAAGGAGCTGATCCTGAAATACCACGAAGGGCTGATAGCCACTACCTGTTGCCTGGGTGCCTCGGTACCACAGTGTATCCTCTATAAGAGTGAGGAGGAAGCAGAGCAGGAATTTAAGTGGTGGCTGGACCTGTTTGGTGAGGATTACTACATTGAACTGCAACGCCATAGCCTGCCTGAACAGGAAAAGGTCAATGCGGTACTGCTCAAATTTGCACAGAAATATAATGTGAAGGTTATCTGCTCAAACGACTCCCATTATGTGGATCAGGATGACTCCAATGCACACGATATCCTGCTTTGTGTCAATACCGGCGACCTGCAGCGTACCCCGATTGCCACGGATGAAGAAGGGGGAAAAGGTTACCGCTTCGGATTTCCGAACGATCAGTTCTATTTTAAAACGCAGGGCGAAATGGAAAAGCTGTTCCATGACCTGCCTGAATCGCTGGATAATACCAATGAAATAGTTGATAAGGTGGAGCACCTGCAGCTGAAACGGGATATCATGCTGCCCAATTTCCCGATCCCGCCTGAATTTAAAATACATGAGGGAGGAAAAGACGCAGATAAACTCAACCAATGGGAATATTTAAAGCACATCACCTTTGAAGGTGCCAGGCAGCGGTACAGCGAAATAACGGCAGAAGTGGAGGAACGCCTTAATTTTGAATTGTTCACCATCAAGACCATGGGTTTTGCGGGGTACTTTCTGATCGTTTCAGATTTTATCCAGGCAGGCCGCGACCTGGGTGTTTTCGTTGGTCCGGGACGTGGCTCGGCTGCCGGGTCAGTAGTGGCGTATTGTATCGGTATCACGAACATCGACCCCATTAAATATAACCTGCTGTTCGAGCGTTTTCTCAACCCCGACCGGAAGTCGATGCCCGATATTGATACGGATTTTGACGATGAAGGCCGGCAGCGTGTGATCGACTACGTGGTGGAAAAATATGGCAAGAACCAGGTGGCCCAGATCATTACCTATGGATCCATGGCCGCCAAAAGCAGCATCAAAGATGTAGCGCGGGTGCTGGACCTGCCTTTATCCGAGTCCAATGCACTGGCCAAGCTGGTCCCGGACAAACCGGGCACCAACCTGGGGCTGGTCATCAACGCACCACTGGATGAGTTGAAGGGTAAGCTGAACCCGGAGGACATGGAGAACGCCAAAAAGTTGCGCGAATTCCTGGCGGATGGACAGAGCATGCAGAGCAAAGTATTGAAGGAAGCATTGATCCTGGAAGGATCGGTACGGAATGTGGGTATTCATGCGGCCGGCATTATCATCGCGCCTGACGATCTGACGAACATCGTACCGGTCTCTACCTCCAAAGAAACCGAACTGCTGATCACGCAGTATGACGGACGGGTGATTGAGGATGCGGGTGTGATCAAGATGGACTTTCTGGGCCTGAAAACGCTCACCATCATCAAAGACGCTCTGCGCCTTATTAAAAAGAACCACGATCAGGATATCGACATCGATGGCATTCCGCTTGATGATGAAAAGACGTTTGAGCTGTACCAGCGTGGCGATACCAACGGTACCTTCCAGTTTGAAAGTGACGGCATGCAGATGTATCTGCGTGAGCTGAAGCCCGATAAGTTTGAGGACCTTATCGCCATGAATGCGCTGTATCGTCCGGGGCCGATTGAAAATATCCCGAGCTATATCAACCGGAAGCACGGCCGCGAACCGGTGACCTATGACCTGGATGATATGGAAGAATACCTGGCGGATACGTACGGCATTGCCGTGTACCAGGAACAGGTGATGCTGCTTTCGCAGAAACTGGCCGGGTTTACCAAAGGTGATGCGGATGTATTGCGGAAGGCGATGGGTAAGAAAGACCGCAAAATGCTGGATAAGCTGAAACCCCAGTTCATTGACAATGCAAAGGTGAAAGGGTACGACGGGAAGAAACTGGAGAAGATATGGACTGACTGGGAGGCATTTGCGTCCTACGCGTTCAATAAGTCGCACTCGACCTGTTATGCGTTTGTTGCCTACCAGACCGCCTATCTCAAGGCACACTACCCGGCTGAATACATGGCTGCGGTACTGAACAACCAGAACAGTATAGACAAGATCTCTTTCTTCATGGAAGAGAGCCGTAAAATCGGCATCCCGGTATTGGGCCCGGATGTGAATGAGTCCGAGCTTAGCTTCGGTGTCAATAAGAAAGGGGAAATCCGTTTCGGTATGTCGGGTATCAAAGGAGTTGGGGAAAAAGCGGTGGAAAGCATTGTGCAGGAGCGTCGGGATAACGGTCCGTACGCAAGCATTTACGATTTTGCCCGGCGATGCAATCCGCGTACCGTCAACAAAAAGGTATACGAAAACCTGGTGTACAGCGGTGGCTTCGATTGCTTTGAACTGCACCGTGTACAGTATTTCCACCAGCCGGAAGGCAGCCTTCAGAACGGCATAGAAAGGCTTATTAAATACACCAATGATTACCAGAACAATAAAGCCAGCGCTTCGATGTCCCTGTTCGGCGGCACCAGTGATGCCGAAATTCCCGAGCCGGCCCTGCCGCCGTGTCCGGAATGGGGGCTTATAGAAAAACTGAAATACGAGAAAGAGGTGATCGGCATTTACCTTACCGGCCACCCGCTGGATAACTATCGGTTTGAGCTGCAGCATTTTTGTCAGCACCCGGTGAGCTGCTTACAGCTGATCAATAAGATCAAGTCAGCCGATGCGGATGATGAGGTGAAGCAGGAGTTTAATAAAATAAAAAACCGGGAGCTGGTGATCGGCGGGTTGGTATCTTCCGCGAATCACCGTACCACCAAGATGGGGAAACCATTCGGTGTATTCATGTTTGAAGACTACACCGACTCCTATGAAATCGCCGTTTTCGGAGAAGACTATGTAAAGCTGAAAGCGTTTATCAATGAAGGGTATTTCCTGCAGATCCGGGGCAGCGTGAAAGAGCGCTTCGGACAAGAGGGCAATTGGGAGTTCAAGATCAGCAGTATCCAGCTGTTATCAGAACTGCGGGATAAATTGGCAAAAAGCATTACGGTCCTGCTTCCGCTGCACGAGCTGTCGGAAGGTTTCATGAACGGCCTGCGTGATATTGTACAGCGGAACAGCAACGGAAACGGGAGTTGCAACTGCCAGCTTAAATTCCAGATCCTCGACCAGGAAGATGAGGTGTCGCTGGAAATGCCTGCTAAAGGGCTGCGTATCAGCCCAAGTAACGATTTTATTGAGGCTATCACGCAGCTCAACGGTGTCCGTTATAAGTTAAATTAATGTCAGATTGTCGTGCCGGGCATACTGGCAGAACTTTTGATAAGCTATCTTTGTAAAAAGGTAAACACCAGCGGACTCCCGGCCATGAGCTATGCAGTCCGCATTAATACAAAACAGACATGGCTTTAGAAATTACAGACAGCAACTTTGAAGAAGTTGTATTAAAATCAGACAAACCGGTAGTGGTTGATTTTTGGGCAGAATGGTGTGGTCCGTGCCGCATGGTAGGCCCGCTGGTTGATCAGCTTGGTGAAGAGTACAAAGAGCAGGCGGTAGTCGGAAAAGTAAACGTGGATTACAATCCGGAAGTATCGCTTAAATACGGGATCCGTAACATCCCCGCCATTCTTTTTTTCAAGGACGGACAGGTAGTGGATAAACAGATCGGTGCGGTGCCCAAATCAGTGCTGAGTGATAAACTGGTAAAACAAATAGGTTAACTAAACCGTATATGTAAAAAAAGGCCGACAGATCTTACTTCTGCCGGCCTTTTTTCGTCGTTCCGATACTATCGTTGATATGCTGATACCCATAGGAGATGATAACCGTGACCGGAGGACATTCCCCTTCGTCAATTACCTGCTAATTGGCCTGAATATTTTTGTTTTCGTGTTTTTGCAGGGTTTCGGTCACAATATCCCGTTTACTTTTTCGTATGCCATTATCCCGGCAGAGATATTAACCGGAAAAGACATTATTACGGACAGCCAGATGATGACGGATCCGCTATCAGGAACCTCTTTTGAAATGCCCGGACTGCAGCCGACCGGTATACCGGTATTTCTGACGCTGGTAACCGGTATGTTCATGCATGGCGGACTGGCCCACCTTGCAGGGAATATGCTTTACCTGTGGATCTGTGGGGATAACCTGGAAGACAGGCTGGGCCATTTCAGATATCTTATATTTTATTTGCTTTGCGGGGTATTAAGCGGCCTGAGCCATGTTGTTACGACCCTGTTTTTCGGACAGGACCTGCTGACACCGTGCCTGGGGGCGTCCGGTGCCATTTCCGCTGTTTTAGCCGGCTATGTGCTGCTGTTTCCAACGAAGCGCATCTCGATATGGATGCTCTTTTTTGTTTTCACGGTACCCGCCTTTGTAGCAATCGGCTTCTGGTTCCTGTTTCAGGTAAGCAATGGCCTGGGTGCGCTGGGAGGTGAGCAGGCCGGCGGCGTGGCTTATGCGGCGCATATAGGAGGGTTTATAGCCGGATTATTACTGGTTAACCGGTTTCAGAGAAAGACAGGGTACCGATAACTTGTATACTTGCCCCTGAAAATTTAAAAAGGCTGATATGTCAATAACATGGAAGGCTGTGCTGTTCGACCTCGACGGTACGCTCATTGATTCGGAATGGTTTTATTACAAGGCCTGGAAAAAAGCACTCGGGGATCACGGCTTTATTCTCTGGAGTGATTGGTGGCTGAACGAATTTGCGGGAAAAACCGATGGACAGGCATTTGAGTATCTGCAGGCCAGGCATGATTTTAAGGCAGACCGGGAACACTTTTTTGAAGCTATCCGTACGAACATCGCGCAACTGCATGAACAAGAGGCTGTGCCATTAATGCCGGGAGCTGCTGATCTGATCCGTTTTTTGCACCATCGGAATACGACCATGGCCGTGGTCACGTCCAGTAAGCGTGAGGTAGCGACCTATTACCTGGAGCAGCATAAGATATTATCGTTTTTTTCCGTGCTGGTCACCCGTACAGAGGTAGCGCATCCCAAGCCGGACCCTGAACCCTATAACCGCTGTGTTGCACAGCTGAAGCTGAAGCAAGAGAATTGTCTGGTGCTGGAAGATTCAGTAACCGGCACGACCGCTGCTAAAGCTGCAGGGTTGACCTGCTTTGGTGTACAGACACATGAATCCATCCGGCGCAGTCTGAAGGTGGACCGTTTGTTTGACAATCTCCATCAGGTACAGGAATATTTGGAAAATGCGGATGTACTGATTTAATCTTTTGTTACCTGCAATGGTAAATTCTGAATACCTTAGTTGCTCTAAATTAAAAGCAGATGAAAGCAACAGATTATATTCAATGGATAACGCGTGGCTGCAGGACTTTTCTCTTGGTTGCCGGCCTATATGCAACCGGCGCTGCCCAGACATACCATCAGCTTGGCGGCATTTCATACCCTTTCCGCGCAGCGCCGGCCATTGCTCAGGCCGGTTCCGGATTTCATATCCTATACAATAACCGCCTGGCGCAGACGGTCGACTCGGTCCTGCTAAAGGGTGATTACTGGCAGGTGCGGCTCGCGTTGGACTCC
>CAZJKM010000097.1:3226-11066 GCA_964546645.1 uncultured Sphingobacteriaceae bacterium | reverse complement strand
ATATCGGTTACCTTTTCTTTATTAACAGCCACTCCGCCTCCCTGTATCATTTTCTTTGCTTCCCCTTTTGAAGGGAATACCGCCGCAGATACCGAAAGCAGCTCCACGGCTGATATGCCTGCCGCCAGCTGATCGCTGTCAACCGAAAAACAAGGTACTCCGTCAAACACATCTAAAACCGCTTTATGATCCAGGCTACGCAGGAAATCCAGAGAGCCGTTACCAAACAAAAATTCAGATGTCTTCACAGCCATATCATACGCATCTTCGCCGTGCGTCCGGATGGTAATGTCTTTTGCCAGTGCCTTCTGTACGGCCCTGGTATGGGGTGCCGCATCATGTTCTGCAATCAGCCCGTCAATCTCCTCCCTGGACATCAGTGTAAAGATCTTTATCCAGTTCTTTGCATCTTCATCACTGGCATTCAGCCAGAACTGGTAGAATTTATACGGAGATGTCTTTTCAGGATCCAGCCATACCGCCCCTCCTTCGGTTTTACCAAACTTGTTACCGTCCGCCTTCTTGATCAGCTGTGTCGTAATGGCGAAAGCGGTTCCACCCGCTTTACGGCGGATCAGCTCCGTACCTGTCACAATATTCCCCCATTGGTCCGAACCACCCATCTGCACCAGGCAACCATTATTCTTCCAAAGATGATAAAAATCATAGCCTTGGATCAGTTGATACGAAAATTCAGTAAATGATAAGCCATTCTCCCCCTCCAGCCGTTTCTTCACCGAATCTTTGGCCATCATATAGTTTACCGTGATATGTTTGCCTACATCTCTGATAAATTCAAGAAAACCCACACCCTTAAACCAATCGTAGTTGTTGACCATAACAGCTGCATTCGGCCCGTCACCGAAATCCAGAAATTGACGGAGCTGCCTTTCCAGCGCCTTGACATTATATTGCAGGGTCTCTTCATCCAACAGGTTACGTTCTGCTGATTTACCGGAAGGGTCACCCACCATGCCCGTAGCACCCCCTACCAGGGCAACCGGCTGATGCCCTGCGCGCTGGAAATGAATTAAGGTCATGATCTGGGTAAGATGTCCTACGTGCAGCGAGTCACCCGTCGGATCAAATCCGATATATCCCGCGGTCACTTCTTTATCCAATTGCTCTTCCGTGCCGGGCATAATATCCTGTAGCATACCACGCCAGCGCAATTCTTCAACAAAATTCATTATCTTTATACAGTAAAATCAGACAGGCTGCAAAGATAGGATATTGGAGCAATGTTTGGCATAAAAAGTGTACGTTTTGCTGTTATGAACTTCCTGTCACATTACTACTTCGAGCGCTTTAGCCATGATGCCGAACGGGTGACAGGAAGCGTATTGCCCGACTTATTGAAAAATGCGGATAAAACACTCAACGCCTACCCGCATAAATACGAGGACCGCTTTACAGGAAACCCCAGGCTGGAACAGTTGCTGGCAGGCTGGAAGCGGCACCTGGAGACCGATAAGCTTTTTCATAATTCAGCGTATTTCTATGAACACACGCATGGGCTGAAAACCCTCATCGGACCTATTGTAACAGGTACGGCTATCCGCCCCTCCTTCCTCTCACACATTGCACTTGAACTACTGCTTGACCACCTGCTTCTGACCACCGGTCTCCTTCATGAGGACCACTTCTACCAATACCTGGCAAAAAGCGACCAGGGAAGTATCAACGTATTCCTGCAACGATGCGGCATTACAAAAACCGATACCTTCTTCCACTATTTCCGGCATTTCATAGAAGTACAATACACCTCCCAATACCGGCATACCAACCAACTCAGTAAAGCCCTGACGAATATTTGTTACCGTATATGGCCTGACAGACTGAACACGAGCCAACAACAACAGTTAACAGCAGTTTTGGATGCTTACCGTACGGTCCTGATTGACGGTTTTATCAGTATTTTCAATGACATCGAGCGGCAGCTCCCGCCTGTACACTGATCAGCAAAAAAAGATAAGCAGACATTTCTGTAAAAACAGTATGTTTGACCAACAAATATCATCCGAAATATGGCAGGCAAGCTGTTTCGCAGAAAATCCATCCCCTCCATTTTGCACGAGCATGAAATGGGTTACAGCGACATGGACACTAGTGATCAGCCCTCCTTAAAAAAAGTCCTCACCGTACGCGACCTAACCTCCATGGGTATAGCCGCAGTGGTAGGCGCAGGCATTTTCTCAACCATCGGCACGGCCGCTTACCATGGCGGACCAGGGGTATCTCTGTTGTTCATCATCACCGCCGTCACCTGTGGATTTTCAGCCTTATGTTACGCTGCATTTGCTTCCCGTGTACCCGTGGCGGGCAGCGCCTACACCTATGCCTATGTTGCATTCGGCGAACTGATTGCCTGGGTTATCGGTTGGGCATTGATACTGGAATACGCGATTGCCAACATTGTCGTGGCCATTTCCTGGTCGGGCTACTTCAATAACCTGCTGCGTGGATTGGGTATTCACCTGCCAGGCTGGCTGACAATGGATCACATTACTGCGAAAACACGGTATACCGAGGCGACTGATCAGCTTGCTGCTGGTACCCCCCTCAACAGTACCCTCACACAGGCTTATGAAGCCTGGCAGCAGGCTCCCGTTATAGGGAATCAGCCGGTTTTCCTCAATATTCCCGCTGTATTGATTGTCATACTGGTCACCTGGCTGGCCTATATCGGCATCAGGGAAAGCAAAAAAATCACCAACTTCATGGTAGTGCTGAAAGTCGGGGTTATTCTGTTTGTCATTTCCATCGGTTTTTTTTATGTGGAACCCGACAACTGGAATCCATTTCTACCGAATGGTTTCGGGGGTGTCCTCCGTGGTGTTTCGGCTGTATTTTATGCCTATATCGGGTTTGATGCTATTTCCACTACCGCAGAAGAATGCAAAAATCCGCAGCGGGATCTGCCAAGAGGGATGATTTATGCCCTGCTGATCTGCACCGGATTATACATCCTGATCGCGCTGGTGCTTACCGGCATGGTTCATTACAGTGAGCTGCGGGTAGACGACCCGCTGGCTTTTGTATTCCAACGGATCGGAAAAGATTGGATCAGTTACCTCATCTCTGTGAGTGCTGTGGTAGCAACCACCAGTGTGCTGCTGATCTTTCAGCTCGGACAGCCCCGCATCTGGATGAGTATGAGCCGGGACGGGTTGCTGCCTAAAAGATTCAGCACCATCCATCCGCGTTATCAGACCCCTTCTTTCGGAACCATCGTGACCGGTTTCCTGGTGGCTGTTCCGACCCTCTTCCTCGACAGCGAATTTGTCACCGATCTGACGAGTATCGGCACCTTGTTTGCCTTCGTACTCGTGTGTGCAGGCGTATTGTATCTTCCGCAGGAAAGCGAAGCCGAAAAACAGCTCTACCCCAAAAGGTTCCGTATCCCCTATATCAACGCCCGGTACATTTTACCTGTACTGATGCTCACTGCTGTATGGGCACTACACAGCCATATTACGAATACATTTGACCTTAGTAACGGATGGGACAGCTGGAAACAACATATCCCTTTTCACCTATTCATCGTACTCTGCATCATCATAACTATACTCAGTATCCTGAAAAATTATTCATTCATACCAGTAATGGGTGTGTTGAGCTGCTTCTACCTGATGACGGAGATCGGTGTAAAAAACTGGCTGGTATTCAGTATTTGGCTGGTGGCCGGCCTGTTGTTCTATTGGAGCTACGGCTACAAGCGATCGAAGCTCCATAAAGCTACCGGATCGTAATTACTCCACGCGCTGAATTTTCACTTCTTTGGTCTCGGAAATGATCAGCGGTACCCGTTCAACCGTTACAAAGCTGGAGTCAAGTCCGAAACCGCGCTCTTCTGACAAACTGACCTTTCGCAGCAGGTTGTATACATCAAGGACAATCCGTTTCACCATACCGAGGTCGTTTGACCGTGAAACCACCTTCTCCAATACGACGAAACGAAAGTCCCCGACCATGCGATACTTGTTCAGGGTTTTATACCGGCTGGTGATATCAACTTCTTTGTTTTTTACGAGGTCCTCTACCACCTTTCGGAATAACAGACTGATACGTTGCTCCACACGAAAGCCGAGCCGGAAATCAATCCGGATCAGTTTGCCGGGCACCAGCTGGTCAACCTTGTATTCACTGGTATAAGGGGCATCTGTCACATCCACATGCACCAGCCAATACACATCCGCCCGCTTGGGTTTCTTCTGAAGAATCGAATACATAATCTTCGACTCAATCTCCGAACTAAAGTTAGCGCTGGTAAGATATACCAGCTGAGAGGCAAATCGCGGCACCGATTCATCCACGCTCAGTTCTTTCAAAATACCGTAATAATTCTCTATCTCAACGAACGGCACAAAATTATTTTTAATACGCCGTGCCCACCACCACACCAGCATAATAGCAAACACGATCGAAGCCAATAGAAGCGTGAGCCATCCGCCATGCATAATTTTCGCTGCATTTCCGACCAGAAAAGCCCCCTCAATCAGCAGATAGGTCACCAGAAAAAGCCCGATCAGGAATTTCGGCACATGCCGGCGGTATAAATAGACCGTCAGGAGCACGGTGGTCATCAGGAAAGTCAGGTTAATCGCCAGCCCATACGCTGCTTCCATATTTGCCGAACGCTGGAAAATGAGGACAACCAACAGACAGCCCGTCCACAAAAGCACATTCACGGAAGGCACATATAATTGTCCTTTCTGGTTACTGGGATAATTGATCCGCACCTTTGGCCACAGATTCAGCCGGACGGCTTCTGCAATCAGCGTAAAGGAACCGGATATCATGGCCTGGCTCGCAATGACAGCTGCCATAGTAGCAATGGCAATACCATAGGGGATAAACCATTCCGGCATAATCAGGTAGAATGGATTGCCTTCTCTCAGCTGTGCACCTTCATGCCTCAGAAGCCAGACACCCTGCCCGAAATAATTTAACAGTAAACAGGCCTTCACATATATCCAGCTGACCCTGATGTTCGCCCGTCCGCAATGGCCAAGGTCTGAATATAACGCCTCCGCACCGGTGGTACATAAAAACACCGCGCCGAGTATGAGCCAGGCACTTGGATAATTACTCAGAAGATCATACGCGTACCAGGGATTAATTGCGCGGAAAATACCGGGATCCTGCAGCACATGGACACCCCCAAGCAGGGCCATCATGGTAAACCATAAAAACATAACCGGCCCGAATGCCCGCCCGACAACCGAAGTTCCGAATCGCTGCACGATAAAAAGACCCGAAATAATGGCAATAATAATCGGTACCGTATGTAGTCCCGGATAAAAGATTTCCAATCCCTCAATAGCGGACGAAACGGTAATGGGCGGCGTAATCATCCCATCAGCCATCAGGGCTGCACCACCCACCATGGCCGGAAACACCAGCCATTTATGGCGACGCCTGACCAGTGAGAAAAGTGAAAAAATTCCTCCCTCGCCTTTATTATCGGCCCGTAGAGTGATCAGCACATATTTAACAGTGGTCTGAAGCGTTAATGTCCAGAATATACAGGATAACGCTCCCAGGATCAGGCTGCTGTTAATGGATTGTTCGCCGACAATAGCCTTGAAGACATACAAAGGGGATGTTCCGATGTCGCCGAAAATAATACCCAGACTCACTAATAGTCCGGCCGAAGAGAGACGATGAATATTTTTCGAAGTTTCCACAGCAAATTGAATCTGCTAACGCAGGCAAATGTAGATATTATCCGTATAGTGTTTAACTTTTATACTGTTTTTTTAAGGTGGGCTTTTTAACGATTATCCTCCTGTACGATCAAGCGTAATTTATCTTCGTCTGTAAGGGTCATGTTTTTGCCGTCCAGCTTCACAGCCCCTTCACGTGTAAATTCATTGAGCGTTTTGAAAAGTGTCTCATATGTGGTTCCGGCAAAGGAAGCGAGGTCCTGGCGACTAAGGGTTATGTTGATCGTTCCTTCCTCATTGACTCCGAATTGTTCTTTCAGGGAAATCAATGCATGGGCAACCCGGGCCTTCACAGACATATGCGCCAGATCCCGCATACCGCGATGGGACTCCTGGAGTTCATCCGCCAGGAATCGCATCAGTGTATAGGTCAGCTGTGTGTTTACACGAAGCGTACTTTCAAAAAAAGGTATACTCAGATAGCAGACGATACTGGTTTCCAAAGCTGTTGCTGAAGCAGGGTACCTGGCTTCTTTTCCCAGGCCAAGATGCCCGATCATATCGCCCTGCCGGGCAAAGCGGATGATCAATTCCTTCTCCTGGTCCCATTTCTTATGGATCTTCATAATGCCTGAATAGACAAAATAAATACCTGATACCGGATTCCCTTCCTGAAATACCCGCTGACCTTTCTTTACCAGAAAGTTTTTCCGGTGTAGGCCAACTGCCGGGATCCAATCGGGGAGGCATAACCTGCATAAGAGACAATCTTTGAGATTGCATGGTGAAACGCTTTCTTTCATTGCTTACTTCCGGTTACAATAGTACGAAAGTACGAAAAAAAACAGGCCTGCAAATACATTGATATTTTTATTTTATTATACAAACAATATAAATACAACTAAAAAAAATATTTTTATACCAATTACTATTGCTTTGACAATGTTTGTTATTTATCTTTGCCTGGAAAGCACCCGTTATCATTCAGACCACCCTGGCCAGATAACAGGACCACGGATGCTTCATATTTTCAGGTTATACACGAATATAAATCATACATCATGGCAACGTCTGTTCATACGGAATCCTCCCCTATGGATACCCCGGGCCCGGGCCATCGGGAAGAGAGTTTCCTTTCCCACTACGTATTCAGCCGCGATCACAAAATGATTGCGAAGCAATTCCTGATTACTTCGATTATTATGGCGTTCATCGCCCTGCTGCTTTCGATCCTGTTCCGGATCCAGCTTGGCTGGCCGGACCGGGAGTTTCCGATACTGGAGGTCTTTCTGGGGAAATGGGCAGAAGGCGGCCGGATCCGGCCGGAGTTTTACCTTGCGCTGATCACGATACACGGCACCATTATGGTGTTTTTCGTTCTCACCGCCGGTTTAAGCGGTACCTTCGCTAACCTGCTTATCCCCTTACAGATCGGAGCACGTGACATGGCCTCCCCGTTCATGAATATGCTTTCTTACTGGTTTTTTCTGACGGCGTGTGTTGTTCTCCTGCTGTCGTTCTTTGTGGAAAGCGGACCGGCAAGTGCGGGGTGGACCGTTTATCCGCCGCTGTCTGCTATACCAAAAGCCATTTCGGGGTCAGGACTGGGGATGTCGCTCTGGTTGGTCAGCGTTTTCCTGTTCGTGATCTCATCGGTGTTGGGTTCTGTCAATTACATCAGTACGGTGCTTAATCTCCGTACAAAGGGAATGGATTTCTGGAAAATGCCGCTAACCGTCTGGGGTCTTTTCCTTACCGCCGTCCTGGGGTTACTGACCTTCCCCGCATTGGTTGCCGGCCTGGTGCTGCTGATCTTCGACCGTAGTTTCGGAACCAGCTTTTACCTGAGCGATCTGGTAATACAGGGCGAGATATTGCCCAATGAAGGGGGAAGCCCCATTCTTTGGCAACACCTTTTCTGGTTCCTTGGGCATCCTGAAGTCTATATAGCCATCCTTCCTGCTTTTGGTATCGTGTCGGAAGTGATTTCCACCCATTCCCGCAAGCCGATCTTCGGATACCACGCAATGGTTTATTCCCTCATGGGTATTGTTGTCCTGTCGTTTCTGGTTTGGGGGCACCATATGTTCGTCTCGGGGATGAATCCCTTTCTTGGCGGGGTTTTCATGATCACTACACTGATCATTGCGGTACCTTCAGCCATTAAGACC
>CAZJKM010000097.1:0-3216 GCA_964546645.1 uncultured Sphingobacteriaceae bacterium | reverse complement strand
CCTTTAATTACCTGGCAACCTTGTGGCGGGGAAACATCAACTTCACCCCTCCGTTGCTTTTTGCGATTGGCTTTGTATCCTTCCTGATCTCCGGCGGACTAACCGGGATTTTCCTGGGGAATTCCTCACTGGACATTAATCTGCATGACACGTATTTTGTGGTCGCCCATTTTCACCTGGTGATGGGATGTGCCTCGGTGTTTGGCATGCTGGCGGGTGTTTATCATTGGTTTCCTAAAATGTACGGACGAATGATGGATGAGAAGCTGGGTTACCTGCACTTCTGGGTAACGTTTATCTGTGCGTACCTGGTATTCGTTCCGATGCACTTTATGGGTATTGACGGCGTGCCACGCAGGTATTACGCGTTCACAGAATTCCCCTTCATGTCACGTTGGTTATCGGTCAATAAGTTCATATCCTGGGCTGCTATTATAGCCGGACTTGCTCAGGTCGCTTTCCTGTGGAACTACCTATATTCCATTTTCAAAGGGAAGAAAGTCGGGGCCAACCCATGGCACTCCAACACGATGGAATGGACAACTCCTGTAGAGCATATCCACGGCAACTGGCCGGGCGACATACCGACCGTATACCGCTGGCCATACGATTACAGTAAGCCCGGGAACCATGAAGATTATATCAGCCAGGTAACCCCGTTCTCACAAACCAGGGCATCCAATTTACCTCACGATTTTGAAGGTGATCCTGACGGAGCACGCCGGCAGCTGGAATGGGAACGGGAGAGAGAACAACCGCAACCAGGAATACACGAGCATTAATGTTTGCAAATTACCCGGTCTGCTTTCATTGCAGCGACCGGAACATTTTATAGTTAACAAATAATAAATTAAAAAACACACAACAAAATGAGTTTAAAAATTGGAGACACTGCTCCCGATTTCAGAGCAGAGACAACAGAAGGAGCCATTGATTTTTATCAATGGTTAGGTAACAATTGGGCAATCCTCTATTCGCACCCGGGTGACTACACGCCAATCTGCACCACCGAACTGGGCCGGACCGCACAGCTCAGCGCGGAATTTACCAAGCGGAATACCCACGTTCTGGCAATTAGTGTTGACGATATCGACTCTCACAAAGGATGGGTGAACGACATCAATGAAACGCAGCAAACCACCGTCGATTTTCCGATTATCGCCGATCCCGACAAAGTTGTTTCCCGGCTGTACCATATGATACATGACAATGCTTCCACATCAGCAACTATCAGGTCTGTGTATTTTATCGGGCCCGACAAAAAGATAAAGGCAGCCATTACTTATCCAGCATCTACCGGCAGAAACTTCACAGAGATTCTGCGTGTCCTGGACTCACTGCAATTGACCGACCGTTACAGTGTCGGCACACCGGTGGATTGGGAAGCAGGTCAGGATGTGGTTATTTCACCTTCGGTGTCAAATGACGATATCCCATCGAAATTCCCCAAAGGCTTCCGGGAAATCAAACCCTATTTACGGTATACCCCTCAGCCGGATTGATAAAACGACAGCGGACAAATAATCTGCTGTTTTCCGGCAAATTCCTATGTTAGACCCCGTCATTATCCAGGGCCTGCTGAATTTTCAGCAGGCCCTGGATGCATATCGGTGTTACGTTATCATTAAATTGTCTGACCCTGATTGCAATCCTTCATCAATAAACTTAACTTCATCCCTTACAAAATCTGTAAGGATCATGAAAGCTGCAATTTATACCCGCTACGGCCCCCCGGAGGTCATCCGTATTTCGGATATTTCCAAACCTGCTTTAGGTGAACATGACGTACTTATAAAAGTCCGCGCCGGTACAGTCAACCGAACGGATTGCGGCTTCCGTAGTGCGGCGTATTTCATTTCCCGGTTTTTCAGTGGATTGTTCCGTCCCAGGAATCCGGTTCTCGGCTGTGAATTTGCAGGTGAAGTGGTGGAGATCGGACCTGCCGTTACCTCCCTGAAGGTGGGTCATCGTGTGTTTGGCTATGACGATGAAAAGTTTGGCTCCCATGCGGAGTACAAATTGATGAAGGAGAGCGGAACCCTTACGCAGATACCGAAAACCATGGACTTCATACAAGCTGCTGCACTCACGGAAGGAAGCCACTATGCGCTCAGCAATATTCGCGCGGCGAAGGTCAAAGCAGGAGATAAAGTACTGGTCTATGGGGCCACGGGTGCCATCGGCACAGCAGCCGTTCAATTGCTTAAACATTTCGGTGCCTATGTGGTTGCCGTCGCCAATACCAAAAATACAGAGCTGGTTAGTTCACTGGGGGCGGATGAAGTGATCGATTACCAGATACAGGATTTTACCCGGACGGCTCACCGGTTTGATTTTGCTTTCGATGCTGTCGGTAAAAGTTCGTTTAGACAGTGCAAACCCTTATTAAAGCCTAAGGGTATCTACATCTCCACAGAATTGGGTAAGCATTCCGCAAACATCAGGCTGGCATTGATTACTCCGCTATTAGGAGGCAAACGGGTATTGTTTCCGTTGCCGGTGATGCGCAGGGACGATGTCCTGTTTTTAGGGGATTTGGCACGGCAGGGCGCTTTCCGGCCAGTCATCGACCGTCAATATCCGTTTAACGAAATCGTGGAAGCCTATCGTTATGTGGAAACCGGACAGAAGACCGGGAATGTCGTGATTACCATGGATTAACACTCTCGTTGCAGGAGTACCATATATCGTGTATGGAAAGCCGCATCTGTCCCTTCCGTAATTCATATGTGGAGTAAACCGTATCTCGTGTGGAATGAGACACTCCATGGGCAGGGTGGCATGTCACTTGCGTGGATAATACATCAACATTTTCAATGAGTAAAGGTATACTGGCGATTGACTCACTGAATTACTCACTGCTTTTATGCGAATAATTGAGTGAATCAGGATGCTGTAAAAAACAAAAAGCCCGCAAACGTTTAATTTGCAGGCTTTTGTATGCTTTGACTTCAAGATGTGTAGCCCGTAGGGGAATCGAACCTATCGGGCATTAATCTCTTTATCAATATTTTACAACCATCCCTTTTCCCAACTCACCGAATCGCTCACTGGTTTGACATACGTTTTAGCTGCAAGTGCTATGCTGCTAAGATACAAAATTTCTGTGATGTAAGAATGAAATATTAACGTTTTGCGTGTATGTGCAGTAGCGGATTAGGAGCACTTTCCTGTCCGTTTAGCACAAAGTTTCTTAGAAGCACAGACCTTCGATTT
>CAZJKM010000096.1:0-11108 GCA_964546645.1 uncultured Sphingobacteriaceae bacterium | reverse complement strand
GCGGCGGGCAAGAGGGAGGTTTGCGGAGAGCCGCTTCCGGAGGGGCTACGGGAAAATGATCCGTTGCCGAAACCCATTATTACCCCCACCACTAAAGCTGCGGTCGGGCACGATGAGGACATTTCCCGCAGTGATCTGCTGAAGAATGGGATTGTCAGTGAGGAAGATTATGCAAAGCTGGAAAGTTATACACAGGCATTGTATAAACGTGGTACGGAAATTGCCTCCGAAAGGGGACTGATATTGGTGGACACCAAATATGAGTTCGGCAAGGCTGACGGAGAAATTTACCTGATAGACGAGATTCATACACCTGATTCGTCCCGCTATTTTTACCGGGATAGTTATGAAGCGTTGCAGGCGGCCGGAAAGCCGCAACGGCAGTTGTCAAAAGAATTTGTGAGGAAGTGGTTGATTGAAAACGGCTTTCAGGGAAAAGAAGGACAGCAGGTGCCGGAAATGACGGACCAGTTAGTGGAAAGTATATCCGAGCGATATATTGAACTCTTTGAGCATATAACCGGTGAATCTTTTCAGCGCGAAGCGAACGACCGGGTGGTTGAACGGGTGGAACTGAACCTGCGGCAGGCCATTGGGAAATTGACAGGGATGCAATAAAAACAGGAGATTGAGGTAATGAAATTTACGATTGACAAGCACGAGAAGTATGTGGTTATCCAGCCGCATGAGCCGGTTATGAACGGAGAGACCGCTCCTAAAATCAAATCTGAATTTGTACTGCTAAATACGGACGGGCAGCGTAATATTGTCCTGGACCTTTCGCAGGTGGAAGATGCAGACGTATCCGGATTACGGTGCGCGCTGATCGCCCACCGGATGTGTAAAGCAGCGGACGGCATTTTCATTATGGCCTGTGCCAATAAACGTATCAGGGACCTGGTCAGCCTTAGTAAGCTGGATGAAGTACTGGTTATGGTACCTAAGCTGGAAGAAGCGGAAGACCTGATTTTCATGGAAGAGATTGAAAAGGAATTCAGAGGGAATGGAGTGCAGAACGCCGGATGAAATTTGAGATAACGATTTTAGGCTCCAGTTCGGCAACTCCGATTTATAAGCGGCATCCGTCTGCACAGATTGTCAACCATAATGAACGGCTGTATCTGGTGGATTGCGGGGAGGGAACGCAGCAACAGCTTCAGCGTTACGGCATACGGGCCAATAAAATCCGGGAGATTTTTATCAGCCACCTTCATGGTGATCATTTTTTTGGCCTTGTCGGGTTACTATCTTCCATGCATCTCGTCGGAAGGGCGGATCCGCTGCACGTATACGGACCGGAGCCTTTGAAAGAGATTATCGACCTTCAGCTGTTACATTCACAGACCGTGTTGCGCTATGAGCTGGTCTTTCACCCTACGCGGACAGACGGGCCGGACGTGATTATGGAAAACGATCACCTCCGGGTACACACGTTTCCGTTGGAGCACCGTATCCCCTGTACGGGACTGAAGTTTGAGGAGAAAGTACGGAATCCGAAAATCAATGCGGAGAAAGTACGGGAACTGGGTATTCCGGCCAATTATTATAGCCTGATCAAACAGGGAAACGGGTATACGGACGCGGCTTCCGGGCGGTTTTACACAACGGAAGAATTAACGTTGCCGCCTCCGCCTCCGCGAAGCTATGCGTACTGTTCGGATACCCTGTGTACGGTTGGCTATTTTGACCAGATAGAAAATGTAAACCTGCTTTATCACGAAGCTACTTTTATGCATGACATGATCAGCCGGGCGGAGGAGACCTATCATACAACGGCGCTGCAGGCCGGGCAGATCGCCTTGCGGGCCGGCGTCGGGGCCTTGCTGATCGGACATTTTTCAGCACGTTATAAACAGCTTCAGCCCCTGTTGGATGAAAGCCTTTCTGTTTTTCCCGCTACCCTGCTGGCATCGGAAGGGCAGACCTATGAAATAAACTATTAATCTAATCGTTGCTGCGGCGGCCGAAAATGGAAAAGTGAACATAACGGCCCGGTCGCTCACGCAGGTCCAGCATCAGTGCATCCAGGTTTCTGGAAGCATTATTCAGGTTATCATACAGCCCCTCATCATACAGTAGCTTCCCGACCGAACCATTACCGCTCTGGACGTTATTAACCACTGCGTGCAGGTCCGCAACCGCCTTATTGGCGTTGTCAAGCGTTTGCAGAAAATTAGCCTTGGCCAGCTGGTCCGTAAACTGGTCCATATGATCAAGGATGCCCGTTATCTGTTCATTGTTATTTTTGAAATTGGCGGATATACTTTCAATATTGGCCAGGATATTGCCAATCCGGCTTTTTTCTGTGCCAACCAGTCCATCCACCTGCTTGGTGGTATGCTCGATGGTTTGCAGCGTATTGGCGATACTTTCAATGCTGCGTTTAAAATCATGCTGAAAGTTTTTGTCGATCGTGTTGTTAATGGAACTCAGCACCGAATCCAGCACGGCTACGACCGCCTCCGCCTTTTTCTGGATCGGTTCTACGTGATCCATGATGTTTTTCTGTACATCAGCCTGCAACGTATCACCGCTTCGGGCATACTCCGGACTGTCACCCAGGTCAAACACGATGGCTTTGCCACCCAACAGGTCCGTACTGGAAATCCGGGCCTGCGTATTCCGGGGAATAGCATATTCTTTCCTGATCTTAAATTCAGTAAGGATGCGGCCATCCGGCTGTAATTCAAGCGATGACACCCGGCCGATCTGATAGCCATTAACCAGTACCGGCTTGGAAGCGCTCAGACCATCCACACGCTCATAGGTCGCATAAAACGAATTTTCGCGGGTAAAAACATCATTGCCTTTCAGGAAACTATATCCCAGAAAAAGGATGGCAATGGCTACAGAGGCGAGTATGCCTACTTTGGTTTCGTTTGATATTTTCAAGATCAGTGTCTTTTATGTTTCAATTTCTGTTTTTTCATTACCTGAACCGCTTTTTGTTTAAGGCCTGAAGCCTGCGGCTTATCGCTTACAGTCTGCCGCCTGCTAATGAGCAACTATTATGCCGTTCCGGTTATTTCTCTACCTGCTTCTTGTACGTCTTGATTGCCTGAAGGAGATTGTCGACCAGGGTGCGCTGGCCTTCCTCTGAATTGAGGTAGCGTTCTTCCTCCGGATTACTCAGGAATCCCAGTTCCGTGAGGACGGCAGGCATGCCTGCCCGTGCCAATACCGCCAGGCTTAGTTCTTTTACGCCGCGGTCGGTGCGTCCGGATGCAGTGTATTGGTCCTGCAGGGCAACGGCGAACTTGATACTCTGGTCCCGGTATTGGTTTTTTATTAATGAAAAGATAATCAGGCTCTCCGGATCATTCGGGTCAAATCCTTCATAGTTTTCGTGATAGTTATCCTCCAATAAGATGGACGCATTCTCCCGCATGGCCACATCTTGTTCTCCCAAACGGCCGAACCCGGAAACGAATGTCTCAGTGCCTTTGGGTACGGTATTAGGTGTCGTAACTGTGCGATATACCGCATACCGTTTTCCCTTGGAGTTTGTCCGGTATCCTGATACCACCCGTTTCGTGATCGGCTTAACGGAGTTACAATGTATGGAGATAAACAGGTCAGCCTTGTTCTTATTGGCAAATTCCGTGCGTTTGTATAACTCTATAAACGTATCTGTAGAGCGGGTATATAATACTCTTACGTCCGGCAGGTTTTCCTGTATGGCTTTACCCAGTTTAAGGGCTACCTGGAGTGCAACGTCTTTTTCGTTGGAGAAGCTCCCTTTGGTGCCGGGATCCTGACCGCCATGCCCGGCATCCAATACAATTGTGCGGATCCGGAACCCGGGGGGATCCTGCTTTACACAAAAAGAATCGGTCGGAACGGACAGTAAAAAAATGAACAGGGAAAGGACGGTTGTATATAATTTTTGTGGCATGATGCTCCTCAATAGCATGAAATGTTAAATATGTTAAAAAATCAAAAGCGGCCAAAAGGATGAAGGTTTTTCACTAATTTTGAACGCTGTAGTATTTAACTACTGCAAAAATAACATTCATCCGCAAATTTGAAATCTGTTAGGGACAATTTTAACGTTTATTTCACTAAAAACATATGTAGTGGCGCCGTGAGTAAGCTGAAGGATGGAATGAGTTTTCAAAACACGATGACGCTTATCGTGTGCATCCTGCTGCCGGCACTTTTTTATACGGCTCATGCCCAGGAACCTGTACGGGCTGATACAGCAGCCAACCCCAATGTAACAGCAATAAAGCCGGGAATTCCGGCAGATACAGTGCCGGTAGACAGTACTTTGAGGGATACCGTCGTAAACGACAGTATAAAGGCCGATAAAGACCAGCTGACTGCCGTTATCAAAACCCAGGCAGCTGATTCCCAATGGATGGATCTCAAACGGAATATAACCCACCTGTACGGCGGTGCAAAGGTGATGTATGACCAGTTTGAACTCAGTGCCGACTATATCCGGGTGGATAATAATACGAAGAGTATCTTTGCAAGCGGCCTTATTGACCATACCGGCACATATAAAGGACGGCCTATTTTCAAAACGGCTACCGATCCGCCTACCACTACCGACTCCATGAGCTATAATTTTGAATCGGCCAGGGCTAAGGTATATGGGGTACACACGGAGGTGGATGGTGGTTTTATCAATGCCCGTGAATTAAAGAAGAACGAGTTTGACGAAGCTTTTTTGAGGCACGGCATGTATAGTACCTGTAACCTCCCTTATCCGCACACCCATTTCGGGATACAGATCAGCCGGGGTATCATTACCGAGAAACAGATCATTGCCGGCCCGGCCCACCTGGTAGTGGCCGATGTGCCGTTCCCGTTTATCGGCGTGCCGTTCGGCTTTTTCCCGAAGTCAAATAAACGGGCTTCCGGACTGATGTTTCCCAGTTTTGGGGAGGATCACACGAGGGGCTTTTTTATGCGGGACATCGGGTGGTATTTTGGTATCAATGATTACTGGGATTCAGAAGTGCGTGGTACGCTGTATTCCAAGGGCTCGTATGAGGGTTCGATGGCCGTACGCTACCTGCGCCGTTATAAATATAACGGCAACTTTAATTTCCGGTACGCCTCAACCCGTAATGGGGTGGAGGGTACACCGGGGTTTCGCCCGAATAAGGACTTCAACGTAACGTGGATGCATAGCCAGAGCCAGGAGGCCAATCCCGGAACAACTTTCAGTGCGTCCGTAAATTTCGGAACAGGTGCTTATTTTCAGAATACGGGTGCCAACGGCAGCTATAACTATGAACAGATGACCCGGAACCAGATGTCCTCCAATATTAGTTATGGAAAAACGTTCGCGGATGGCAGATTCAACTTTACGGCTACGCTGGGGCATCGCCAAACCATCAACTCCAATCCGGTACAGGCGGCTACAGCAGGTGGCTACAACCGCAACACCGGCTCCGTTAACCTGGATCTTCCTACGTTCACGCTGAATATGATGTCGCTGAACCCGTTTGACTCCAAGGAACGGGTGGGAGAGCAGAAATGGTACCAGCGCATTACGATGGGATACAACCTCCGTGGCAGCAACACCATTACCACTCCGGAAGACTCGCTTTTCAGGAAAGATGCCCTAAAGCGGTTTCAAAACGGCTTTCAGCACGATATACCCCTTTCGCTCTCGCTGAATGTGCTGAAACATTTTCAGTTCAATTCCAGTTTCAATTATTCAGAAAGATGGTACCTGCAAACCACGCGCAGGCGGCTGGATAATACGGCGGGCGGTTTTGTGCAGATTATTGATACGGTACCCGGATTCAGCCGTGCCTACAATTACAGCATGAGTAGCGGGTTGTCTACTAAATTCTACGGGATGTTCGGGGGAATGGGGCGTGTACAGGCGGTACGGCATGTGGTAACCCCCAGTGTGAACTTTCAGTATACGCCGGACTTCAGTACCGATCAATACGGGTTCTATAGGGATTTTGTATCCCCAACCGGTGTGATGACCCGGTACTCCATCTTTGAAAATACCGTGTTCGGCGGACCGGGCAACCAGCGGAACATGGGTATCGGTTTCTCTGTGGATAACAACCTGGAGGCAAAAGTTGCCAGCAGAAGGGATACAACGAACGGCGGGATGAAGAAAATACCGCTGCTGCAGGGATTAAGCTTCAGCGGCAGTTATAACTTTGTGGCGGACTCCCTGAAGCTGTCGATGATCAGTTTCTCCGGCCGGACAGCGCTGTTTGATCAGAAAATGGGTATCAACTTTGGCGGTGCATTTGACCCGTATGATGTAGACCGGATCTCCGGACGCCGTATCAACCGTTACCTGATCACCACCGGGAAGCCGGCCCGGCTGACGAATTTTAATTTATCATTTAACTATAGCTTTAATCCGGAGGCGGCAAAAAGCAGGAATGATAAACTGAGCAGGCTGGATGAAGAAAAGCGCAATATGACCCCGGACCAGCAACGTGCATTGGAGCGTATCAGTGCGGATCCCAATGCTTTTGTCGATTTCAAAATTCCCTGGAATGTGGCGGCCTCCTTCAGCTTTAATTATTCAAGCATGTTCAATGTCAGTGAGCAGCGGTTTGCATCCAATGTAACGAGCACACTCAACCTGAACGGGGATTTCAGCATTACGGAAAAATGGAAGGTGCAATACAACTCCGGTTACGATTTCAGGGCAAAAAAGACGACCATGACGCAGTTTAATATTTACCGCGACCTCCATTGCTGGGATATGTCTTTCGGCTGGATCCCGTTTGGCTCCTACCGGAGTTATACCTTTACATTGAAGGCAAAGGCGACCATTTTGCAGGATCTGAAACTGACCAGACGGAGCGATTATTATAATAGTTTCTGACCATGCACGCAGAGCTCATAACTATTGGCGACGAAATATTGATCGGGCAGATTGTGGATACCAATTCTGCCTGGATGGCGCAACAGCTGAACGCGATCGGCATTGCGGTTAAGCAGATCACTTCCGTCGCAGATGAGGAAGAAGCGATTATAAAAGCACTGGGGGAGGCGGCCGGCAGGGTTGACCTCGTACTCATTACCGGTGGTCTCGGGCCTACCAAAGACGATGTGACCAAACAGAGCCTTGTCCGCTATTTCAGCACGGAACTGCGCCGGGATGCGGATGTACTGAAGCATGTGGAGGCTATTTTCGCGAAACTGAATCGTCCGATGCTGGAAATGAACCGGCGACAGGCCGATGTGCTGGCTAATGCCGACGTATTATTCAACCCGGTCGGCACCGCCCCGGGTATGTGGGTGGAGCAATCCGGAAAGCCGTTTATTATGCTGCCGGGTGTGCCTTTTGAGATGAAGCACCTGATGCAAACGCAGGTACTGCCTCGTTTGGGAAAACTGTCCGGCAGGCTGCCGATCCTGCATCACACCCTGCTGACCGGTGGTATCGGGGAATCCTTTCTGGCAGAAAAGCTGGTAGATATTGAAAACAACCTGCCTTCCCATCTGCACCTGGCGTACCTTCCCAAACCCGGACTGGTGCGGTTACGGTTGTCTGCTACCGGACCGGATCCTGATGCGCTGGAAGCTGCTGTAAAAAAGGTTACCGAAGAGATAAAAGCCCGGATTTCAGAGCATATCATTGCAGAAGGTGATACGCGCCTCCAGGAAGCACTGCTTTGGGAAATGGACAGTCGCCGGTTAACATTAAGTACGGCAGAGAGCTGCACCGGCGGTTATATTGCCCATCTGCTCACCGGTGTGCCAGGCAGCAGCAGTGTCTATATGGGCGGTGCGGTTACCTATTCTAACCAATTAAAAATGAACCTGCTCGGAGTTGGTGCAGAGACCTTGCAGATCCAGGGAGCAGTGAGCGAACAGACGGTCAGGGAGATGGCAGAAGGTGCGCGGGATCGTTTGGGTACAGACTATGCGATTGCGGTCAGCGGTATCGCTGGTCCGGGAGGGGCAACGGAGGGGAAACCGGTGGGGACCGTCTGGATAGCCGTAGCGGGCAAAACAACCGTTCATGCAAAGCTTTTTCAGTTCGGAGAAATCAGGTTCGTCAATATAGAGCGTGCTGCCAACGCTGCACTGATCATGTTATTCCGGGCGGTAAAGGCGGAGGTCGCATTGTAATAATTTTGCAGATCTCCTGTTTTAGTAAAATTATATTCTGCATAATGTATCGATGCCGGATTTTTATGTAAATTGCACCCCGTTGTAACACAAGAAGAATCGGAATTATGGCTACGTATCAGTTACTGTTACCCAGAATGGGGGAGAGCGTATCAGAGGCAACCATTGTGAAATGGCTCAAACAGCCCGGTGACCGTATTGAAGCGGATGAGCCGGTGCTGGAGATTGCTACCGATAAAGTGGACTCGGACGTACCTTCTCCCTATGACGGTATTCTGTTGGAGCAGCGGTTCAGTGTCGACGAGGTTGCCCAGGTGGGTGACGTCATAGCGCTGATTGAAGTAGAAGGAGATACAGAAGAAACACTACCCGCTGAAACCGAACCGGCATCCCGGCCAGCGACAGCACCTGAGCCAGCGAAGCCGGTTGCACCGGAAGCTTCGGAGACGGTAGCCGTACCGCCATCTCCGGAGGGTGATCGCAAAGAGAAGTCAGAACGCTTCTACTCGCCTTTGGTGAAAAATATAGCGGCTGAGGAAGGGATTACTGCCGAAGAACTCCATGCACTGGAAGGTACTGGTGCCGAAGGGCGTGTTACCAAGCAGGATGTATTGGGCTACCTGGCTGCCAGGCAGGCAGCAGAAACGGTGCCGGCTGAAACTCCGGCTGCGAAACCCATCACCGCAGCGCCTGTTCCGGTGTCACCCCACGACGAGATCATCGAAATGGACCGCATGCGCCGGATTATTGCAGATCACATGGTGCACAGTGTGCATACCGCCCCGCATGTCTGCTCATTTGTGGAGGCTGATGTCACCAATATCGTAAAGTGGCGGAACCGGATTAAGGACGCTTTTGAAAAACGGGAAGGTATGAAAATCACCTTTACACCTATTTTCATTGAAGCGACGGCAAAGGCATTGCGTGATTTTCCGATGGTGAATATATCGGTACATGGAACACAGATCATCAAAAAGAAACAGATCAACATTGGTATGGCCGCAGCCCTTCCCACGGGCAACCTCATCGTACCGGTCATCAGCAATGCGGACCAGCTGAACCTGGTAGGGCTGACCAAGTCGGTGAACGACCTGGCATCAAGAGCGCGGGCGAATAAGCTGCAGCCGGATGAAACGCAGGGCGGTACGTTTACACTGACCAATATCGGCGCGTTTGGGAACATTATGGGAACCCCCATTATCAACCAGCCGCAGGTAGCCATTCTGGCGGTAGGGACCATCACCAAAAAGCCGGCGGTTATCGAAACGGAGTACGGCGATGTGATCGGCATCCGGCATATGATGTATCTGTCCATGTCGTATGACCACCGGGTGGTGGACGGGGCGTTGGGCGGAACTTTTCTGCGCAGGGTAGCAGATTACCTGGAGAACTGGGATATCAACCGCGAACCATAAAAAGCGTACCTTTGCACTCGCTTTTAAGGAGGGTGCATCGTGCTGAAACAACTTGTTAAAAAATATAAGCCATATTATCTCAGTAATCTTTCGCTGGCAGGTCCGGTTGTGATATCCCAGCTGGGGCATACACTGGTCCATACTGCTGACAGCGTCGTGGTGGGGCACTTTGCAGGGACCATTCCGCTCGCCGCTGTTTCGCTGGTACATAGCGTTTTTCTGATTGTCCTGGTAATCGGACTGGGTATATCATATGGTCTTACGCCGCTCATCGCCCAGGAAAACGGTCGCCGGAATTACCCGGAATGTTCCCTGCTGCTCTCCAACAGCCTGCTTATTAATGTGGTCTGTGGTGTCCTGTTGTTTTGTATCGTTTATTTCGGTTCCATGGCCGCCATTGACCATCTTGGGCAGGATCCCCGGGTGGTAACAGCGGCTAAACCTTACCTCTTTATACTGAGTCTTTCTATCCTTCCCCTGATGGTGTTCAATGCGTTTAAGCAATTTGCGGAGGGGCTGGGGTTTACCCGGCAGGCGATGTATATCACGATCTGGGGAAATGTGCTGAACATTATACTGGCTGTTGTTTTCGTGAAAGGGATGTTCGGTATGGCACCGATGGGTATCAGCGGCGTAGGATATGCCACGTTGATTGACCGGTGTCTGATGGCGGTTGTGATGGGGGTTTATGTATTCCGTTCGGTCGACTTCCGCCCTTACCTGAAGCATTTTGGTTTCTTTAAAACAGACCGGGAAAGAAGGGCACGCATCCTGAAGATCGGCGCTCCGGTTGCGTTGCAATACGTGTTTGAGGTTGGTGCTTTTGCGGCAGCGGCTGTACTTGCAGGTACGATCGGGGCGAAAGAACAGGCAGCCCATCAGGTAGCCCTGCAGCTCGCTTCCATGACGTATATGATGGCGAGCGGTATTGCTGCGGCCGCAACGATCAGGACGGGCACTAGCTTTGGCCGGAAGAATTTTTCAAGGTTACACCTTTCTGCGGTTTCCAGTTATCATATTGTGCTCTTCTTTATGTGTTTTACCGCATTGTTATTTATCCTTCTCAATCAGTACCTGCCGCTCATCTTCACCACTGATCCGCAGGTGATCCATATCGCCGGAGGGTTACTGATTATAGCCGGCCTGTTCCAGTTTTTTGATGGTACACAGGTGGTGGGATTAGGTATATTGCGAGGGATAGGTGAGGTCAATCTCCCTTCGGTGATCGCATTTATCGCCTATTGGCTTATCGGCCTGCCCGTTGGTTACCTGCTGGGGATTACCCTGAACATCGGGATAAAAGGTATCTGGTACGGATTAACGCTGGGCCTGATCATTTCGTCTGTCCTGCTGTTTGTCCTGTACCGTTCAAAAGCAAAACGGTTTGACCTGACGGCCTGATCCGATTGCCGGCAAACAAAAAAGGTGTTTCTTTATATTCAGAAAGAAGATAAATTGCTGTTTTTACTGACTTTTTAACAGATCACAAGATGATGGTAAGGATATCGCGGAAATACGGCTCCCGAAGAGATTTGCCTGATAAAAGGTAATGGGGGCAATAAAGCTGCAGATCAGGTTATTCTGTCGTCTTATTTTTTGCAGAATCCGCTACCACCTTAA
>CAZJKM010000095.1:0-11111 GCA_964546645.1 uncultured Sphingobacteriaceae bacterium | reverse complement strand
CCAATCACTGCAAAAAGCAAACCCCCGATGATGGGCACCGGGGGTTTTACTAACCAATTATAAACCTAAATTATGAAAAGACACTTTTATATGGAATCCAGCTTTGCTTTTGCAATCTTCTGAATTCATGGCACAAAAATAATACCAATAATTGTTAATGGCAACTATTTTTTGTAACTTTTTTGCTATTCAACAGCACGGATCATTAAAGCACCTACCGTAACGTTCGTCCGTTCATCAATCACAATAGCGGAACCGTTATTCCGGTTCTCGTCATAAAGATCAACCACCAAAGGCTCTGCGGTTTTAACCAAAGCACGTCCGATATCGTTCAGTCCCAATGACGTATCTGTATAATTCTTTTCCAGTGTATTGACATTGACCTTATACAGAATATCACGGATATAACACAGCGTTTGTTTGCTGTTATGCTGTACGATATATTTCAGATCCGTATTCAGGGGTCGCGTATCCATCCAGCAAATATCCGCCTCAAACTCCTGGGTCACGGCAGCGGTCCCGTCATTTTTTATCAGGGTATCCCCACGTCCGACATCGATATCATCTTCCAGATGAATCACCGCCGACATCGGTGCAAAGGCGACATCCACTTCCTGATTACCTACCTCAATCGCCTTGATAACCGATGGGATACCCGCCGGCTCCACCTGAACCCTGTCCCCTTTCCTGAACACGCCACTACCTATTTTCCCGGCGTACCCCCTGTAATCATGGTAACGGTCAGAAAGTGGCCTGATCACCCACTGTACCGGGAACCGGGCATTTTCAAGATTGACATCCTGCTTTAGTTCCAATGGCACCTGTTCCAGAAATTCCAGCAGGCTCACGCCCTGGTACCACGCCATATTAGCAGAACGCGAAACGATATTGTCCCCTTTCAGTGCACTGACCGGGATGAACTCAATGTGCCTGAGGCGAAGCTGAGACGAAAATGTACGGTAATCCTCCACAATCTTGCGATACACGGCTTCATCATAATCCACCAGATCCATCTTATTGATTGCCACGACCACATGAGGTATACCCAGTAAAGAAGCGATGAAAGAATGCCGGTACGTTTGTTCAACCAGCCCCTTCCTGGCATCTACCAGGATAATAGCCAGGTTAGCTGTAGACGCTCCGGTCACCATATTACGGGTATATTGGATATGCCCGGGTGTATCCGCGATAATAAACTTACGCTTCTCGGTGCTGAAATACTTATAAGCTACGTCAATAGTAATCCCCTGCTCGCGTTCTGCCTTTAATCCGTCGGTAAATACCGCCAGGTTAATGGTCCCATCCTCGTTTTTGCGGTTGGAGCGTTCTATGGCCTCCAACTGGTCATCCAGAATATTATCTGTATCGTAAAGCAGCCGCCCGATCAGGGTACTTTTCCCGTCGTCCACGCTGCCAGCTGTTAAAAATCTTAATATATCCATTATATCGGAAAAATCCTCTTAAAAATATCCGCCCTTCTTTCGTTCTTCCATCGCCGATTCTGACACCAGGTCGTCCATACGCGCACCACGCTCGCTGATCTTTGACTGTTCGATCTCCGCAATGATGGTCTCCAGGGTATCGGCGTCGGATTCCACTGCTGCCGTACACGTGATATCCCCCACCGTTCGGAAACGCACTTTCCTTTTCTGTACAACATCCTCCTCATCCATATTCAGGTAAGGGGAAGCGGCCATCAACCGGCCGTTGCGTATAATACAGTCCCGTTCATGGGCAAAGTAGATCTCCGGTATAGCAATCTGTTCACGCTGTATATAATTCCAGACATCCTGTTCCGTCCAGTTACTGATCGGGAATACGCGGACATTTTCTCCCTTACGGATCCGGCCGTTATATACATTCCACAATTCCGGCCGTTGCCGTTTGGGCTCCCATTGTCCGAACTCATTCCGTACGGAAAATATACGCTCCTTCGCACGTGCCTTTTCCTCATCACGGCGGGCACCGCCAATGCAGGCATCAAAGCGATTTGCCGCAATCACGTCCAGTAGGGTGACCGTCTGCAATGCGTTTCTGCTGGCATTTTTTCCGGTTTGTTCAATCACTTTACCCTGATCAATAGCGTCCTGAACGTAACCGACAATCAATTGCTCTCCTGTCCTGCTGATCAGTTCGTCACGAAAACGGATGGTTTCCGGAAAATTGTGGCCGGTATCCACATGTACCAGCGGAAAAGGGAAGCGGCCCGGCCGGAAAGCTTTTTCTGCCAGCCTCACCAGTGTAATGGAATCCTTCCCTCCTGAAAACAGCAGAGCCGGTCGCTCAAACTGTCCGGCTACCTCTCTCAGAATATGGATAGCCTCTGCTTCCAACTGATCCAGGTAATCCAACGAATACTCACTCATGTCTATATAAATTCTCTTTTATTTTCTAATCTGCAGCGCCTTACAACATACGTAACTACCCATGCAAACCGCACTCTTTTTTCGACTGGTCTTCCCACCACCAGCGGCCCGCGCGGAAATCCTCTCCTTCTGCTACGGCCCTGGTACAGGGCTGGCAGCCAATACTGGGGAAGCCCTTATCATGCAACGGATTGTAAGGGATATGATGCTTCTGTACATAGTCTTTCACCTGCTGCAAGGTCCAGGAAAAAAGCGGGTGGAATTTAACCAGTCCGTGTGACGCATCCCATTCAGTATCCTGCATGTCCTGCCGGTTGGGCGATTGTTCTGCCCGTATGCCGGTGATCCAGCATCTCTGATCTTTCAGCGCGCGGTTCAGCGGATCAATCTTGCGGATCGCACAACACTCCTTGCGATTTTCAACTGATTCATAGAAACTGGATGGCCCTTTTTTCGTAACCATTGCCTGTACGGCTTCCGCCTGCGGATAAAATACTTCGATCTGTTTGCCGTACCGTTCCAGCGTTCGTCCCCACACATAATAGGTTTCACTGAACATCCTGCCGGTATCCAGTGTAAATACACGTATGGGAAGGTTGTTCTCAAAGATCATATGCGTGATCACCTGGTCTTCCCAACCGAAACTGGTGGAAAATACCAATCCGTCTCCGACGACCTCTGTCAGTTTTACCAAAGCACGTTCCGCATCCAGGCCCTTCAGTTCGTACTGCAACCTGGCAACTGTATCTTCATTTATCAACAATGTCTCAACCATGCTCATACTCTTACCCTCCCGGTCTCTTAAAAAATAAGCATAAATATAATGCGCAGGCTCACAATCATTACCACCGTACCCACCAGGATCATAATTGTTTTCACGTTCAGCCTTTTGGTCATAATAGCCCCCAGGGGGGCCGCTATCATGCCACCCAGGATCAATCCCAGGATGATCTGCCAATGCGTCAGACCGATCATCATAATAAATGTGATGGACGACGCGAGGGTCACAAAAAACTCCGTCAGGTTCACTGAACCGATCGTATAACGCGGGTGCCCGCCCCTTGCGATCAGGGTAGACGTAACGATCGGGCCCCAGCCGCCGCCGCCGATAGAGTCAAAGAAAGCGCCTATAAATGCCAGTGCCTTTACCCGCCTGAACTTCTTGGTACGTTTATGCTTCGCAATCGCTTTCAGCAGGATCTTCACACCCAGAAAGAAGGTATAAGCGGCTACCAGCGGCTTGATGATGTGGTTATAATCTTCCAGCGACGACAAAATATAGGCACCCGCAATAGCTCCTATAATGCCCGGCAACACCAGTTTCTTAAACAACGCACTACTTACATTCCCAAACTTCAGGTGCATTAACCCGGATACGCCGCTGGTAAAAATCTCTGAGGCATGCACACTTGCACTCGCCGCAGCCGGAGGCACCCCGATGGACAACAGGAAAGTCGTTGCACTTACCCCATAAGCCATGCCCAGCGCACCATCTACCAGCTGTGCCAGGAAACCACCGATCATAAAATACAGCAGGGTACGGTCTACACTGCCAACCATCTCTTCGCCCCAGTTAAGAATCGCCTGAAACGGAATAAAACTAAAAAACAAGTGTCCGGCAACCATCAGGGAGATACCTGAAAATACCAGCAGCAGCACCTGTTTAACGGCTATTTTACGCGGCGGGGCCTTTATTTCTTCTCCTCCGGCCAGCACGGCCGTGATTTCGTTCAGTTTATTTACCTTGGCGGCAAAATCACCGTTCAGCCTGCTCCGGATCGTTCCCAGATGATCCAATGACTCATTGATCTCCAACGGGATGGCTTCACCCAGTATTTCCCGCAGTCGTTTCGCCACCGTGGGAGATTTACCGTTTGTGGAAATAGCCAGTTTCAGATTCCCTTTCTGCACAATGGACCCCAGATAAAAGTCGCACAGATCAGGCATATCCGCTACATTGGTCAATATACCCCGTGCGTTTGCCTGTGCCTTGACCGATGCGTTCAGTTCGCGGTCTGATGTCGCTACAATGACAATATCCTTATCTTCCAGGTCTGCTTCGCTGAAAGCACGATCCAGCAGTACCAGGCCCGGATGCTTCTCACCCAATCCGACGATTTCAGGCAACATCTCCGGTGCCACCAGCGTAATCTGCGCATCCGGACTATTCGCCAGCAACGCGGTTAGCTTCTCAAGCCCTACTTTCCCACCGCCGACCACCAGCGTGCGCAGATTTTCCAGCTTAAGGAACACCGGGAACAACCGGTTCTGTACATTTTCAGCAGCGGCTATGGACATAGGTTTGTGCAATATATTTATAATCTGCGTGTTCTTTTACCACCTCACCAATCACAATCACGGCCGGGGCACCGATCTGCTGATGCTCCATTGCCTCTGTGATATGTTCCATGGTACTGACAACGATACGCTCTTCCGGCAAACTACCGTTCTGTATCAGCGCAACAGGTATAGCTGCTTTCCCTGCATCCAGGTACAGCTGCCTGATTTCCGATAATTTCGCTACCCCCATCAGTACAATAATGGTTGCATCTGTGTTTACCGCAGCATACAGGTCCTTTGAAAGCTCACGATGGCGGTTGGTAGCTGTTATTACCCAATAACTTTCACTCACCCCCCTGCTGGTCAGCGGAATTTTCTGTAATTCCGGAACAGCAATACTGCTGGAAATACCCGGCACAACCGTCACCGGTATACCATGGTCTTCCGCATAACGGAGTTCTTCGTACCCTCTCCCGAAGACAAAGGAATCTCCGCCCTTCAGGCGCACAACATGGCCGTACTGCTTTGCCAGATCAACAATAAGCGTGTTGATCTCACCTTGCGTATAGCTGTGCTGACCATTACGTTTTCCTACATACACACGGGGTACATGTGCCGGAACAAACTGCAACAGCTCCGTATTGACCAGTGCATCGTATAAGACCACATCACCCGTCGCCAGTGCACGGACGCCTTTTAACGTGATCAGTTCCGGGTCGCCCGGGCCGGCACCTATTAATGTCAGTCTGGAATTCATCTTCCGTTGTTTGTTTAGTTATTCGTTCTGAATATCGCTCAGGCAGTTTCCGTTACCCCGGCATTCCGATAAGCCAGGGCTGTCTTCAGGAATTCCCTGCTATCTGCCAGATAACGGCTTGCAAACCCGGCGGTCGGTTCATGCTTATTAATCCTCAGTACATATTCCCGGAACGCACCTTCAAACGTAAACCGCCCTGTATCCACAAAACGGGTGTCAAATTCTGTCAGCACTTTGATCTGTGTGCTGGCGTTCACATTCTCATCCAATAACAAGGCTTTCGCACCCTGTATGAATGCGCTGTACGCATGGTATATCGCGTCAGCAAAAGAACCGGCTTCCATATTTTCGTCTGCCCACTGCAGCCGCTCTTCCGCCTCCAGTAACAGCGTTGCTATCAGGTCAATCACCACACTGGCACATTCTCCAACGCCGATGGCCGTTGCAAAATCAGCCGTCTGCCCCCAGTCAATAAAATCACTGGCCTGTAAGGTCGTCTGATCAGCCAGGGGTTTCAGCAAATCATAGAAGTACTCTTTTCCCTGACGCAGGTAATAATCATTAAAACGCTCTTCCGGCAATGCATGGGAACCATAGTTGCCCAACACCACCCGTAACACATCCGGACCACGTTTGGTAGGCACTTTGATCACCTTTTCAGCCGCCCTGCCTTCCCCGTCGCCCAGCGTACCACCGCCCAGCAGCACCTGCAGGGCCGGCAGCACTTTCCCCTGGGCTTTCATGGAACTGCCGTGAAAACCAATATTGGCCAGGCCGTGTTGCCCGCAGGAATTCATACACCCGCTCAGCTTGATTTTAATATCTTTATTATACACCAATTCCGGAAATTCCGTAGCCACCACCTGTTCCAGCACCCGGCTGATATGTGTACTGTCTGAAATAGCCAGATTACAGGTATCTGTGCCCGGGCAGGTAGTCACATCGACCACACTGTCAAAGCCGGGCTCCGCAAGCCCCAATTCATCCAGCACGGTAAACAGGTATGGCAACGCCTCCTTCCGGGCATATTTCAGCATAAAACCCTGGTTCGGGGTTACCCGTATATCGTCCGCTACGTAGTCCTTTACCGCGGTCACCAGCTTACGTGCTATCGGTGTAAGTATATCTCCTGTCGTCACACGGGAAGTGATGGCAAACCAACCCTTTTGCTTTTGCTCAAACACATTAACCTTTAACCAGGATTGGTATTTGGCCTCATTCGTGATCGAAACCGCGGGGATCTCCCGTTGAGGAGGCGGAACAGCCGCCGGCAGAATATCCCGGTTTACGGTATAGCTTTTCGACTTGAGTGCGGTCCACTCTTCATTGATCAGTGCTACGGTTTCCTCAAATCCGATTTTGGCAATCAGGAATTTCAGCCGGGCCTTATTTCGGTTGGTGCGTTCTCCGTAACGATCAAAGACACGTATTACCGCCTCAATATAGGGGATAACCTGATCCTCGGGCAAAAACTCGTGTGCCACGTATGCCATTGCCGGCTGGGCACCAAGGCCCCCTCCTACCACTACTCTGAAACCTCTGACCTCCCTGCCGTCTTCTGTACGGACTTTCGGTATCAGTCCCACATCATGGATATAAGCGAGCGCGGAATCTTCTTCTGAGGAAGAGAAAGCGATCTTAAACTTCCTTCCCATATCCTGGCAGATCGGATTTCTGAGAAAATAAGTAAACGCTTCATACGCATACGGTGAAACATCAAATGGCTCAGCAGGGTCTATTCCTGCTGCATAAGAGGCCGTTATGTTCCGTACCGTATTACCACAGGCTTCCCGGATCGTGACATCGTCCTTATCCAGCTCCGCCCACAACTCGGGTGTCCTGTTAAGGCTCACAAAATGGATCTGGATATCCTGACGGGTAGTGAGGTGCAGGTTGCCGGTCGCATATTCATCGCTGACATCCGCAATACGCAACAGCTTTTTAAACGTCAGATAGCCAAAGGGTATTTTGATACGAACCATCTGTACACCCGGTTGCCGCTGGCCGTAAATGCCCCTCGCCAGGCGCAGGCTCCTAAATTTCTCTTCCGGAATCTTACCTTCCTGAAAAAGCCTGATCTTCTTCTCTAACTCGATGATATCCTGTTCCACCACCGGGTTTTCCAGTTCCGTCCTAAAACTCTGCATGTTCTTTGATATGATAAAAAACCCTCTTAGCTAGTACTAAAAGGGTTAACAGAAATAATATACTATTTAAATCCGCCCCCCTTTACCTTGACCGGCAATCACAACACTTATCCATAAACATGACTATATGGAGACTCATTAACATACTCTATCAAACTTACATTCACTTTAACAGTTGCAAATATAACGAGTTATATTATAATTCCCATTGAAATCATAGGTAATTTGGCGGTAAAAAAAGAACGCGCTGAAATTCAGCTTATTTATTTTTACAATTAATGCGTGCCAAATACGGAATTGCGCATAAAATATGCACAAAATACTGCCATTTAAGCAATAAATATGCACAAAACCAGCTTACATTTTGGCCCGTGTACGGTTGTTCGCGGACTTGCTTTTTGCGGTAACTGCCTTTTTCAGTTCCTCTTCGCGATTCAGGATATCAGCGATACTGGTTTCCGAAAGGATAAGTAACGATGCATCCCTTACCTTGGCAAAAACATCCACTATTCCGGAAGTCTCCTCCTGCTCAAATTCCTCACAGGGCTGATAAAAGTTAAGACTCACGCATGGAAGTAAGGCGATGGGGCCACCGGTAACCCGAAGGACCTGTGACAATTTGATATCTGCAGGGTCTTTCGCTAATAAATAACCACCCTTCGCTCCCTTTTTACTGTACAGCATACCGGCATTCCGCAGTTCCAACAGAATGAGTTCCAGAAACTTCTTCGGGATATTCTCCTCCTCGGCTACCCGGGAAATCATAACCGGGGCTTCGTTCTGTTTCCTTGCCAGCGCCACTAATGCCTTCATGGCGTATATTGTCTTTTTTGATAACATAGTTATCTCATTTATAATGATGTAAAGTAATATAAAAACCTCGCTAAGGTAGGGATATTTCTGTTATATATGTTAAAAATCGTTAAAAAGCATCCTGTTAGCCTGGCAATGCCTAATTTCGTGACAGCTGAAAAAAGTCGTTATCAGCTGATTTTACGCGGAATAATAAAATATATCTGGTATTTTTGCCGACTTAATATATATTGCATGAAGAGATTTACCGGCGTCACTGCCGCTATATGGTTGTTAAGCATATTCGCTGCCGGCGCCCAAAGCGTTGTGATTGACAAGGTCGCCGCTGTGGTAGGGAACAGCATTATCCTTAAATCCGAACTGGAAATACAGTACGCACAATACCTGATGCAGGGCAACCCGGAGCAACCTGATGCCAAATGTTATTTTCTCCAGCAACTCCTTACGCAAAAACTGCTGGCCCAGCAAGCGGTCATTGACTCCATCACAGTTTCTGAGGATGAGGTGGACGATAATATCAACCAGCGTCTCCGCTATTCCATACAACGGGCGGGCGGACAGGAACGGCTGGAGCAATTCCTGAATCGTTCTATCCTGCAATATAAGGAAGAAATGCGCGGGGATGTGCGTGAACAGCTCATTGCTCAGAAAATGCAGCAAAGCATCACCGGCAATATCAATGTGACTCCCCTTGAAGTAAAGCGTTTCTTTGACAAATTCCCGCCTGACAGCGTACCTTATTATAATACGGAAGTGGAAGTGGGGGAGATTGTCGTTTTCCCGAAACTGACACGCGAAGAAAAAGAGCCCTTCCGGAACCGGGCTGAGATTTTGCGCCTGGAAATTAAAAATGGTGACGATTTCGGCACGAAGGCCCGCCTGTATTCAGAAGATGAGGGCAGTTCGTCTTCCGGTGGTGACCTGGGCTTTTTTGACCGGAGCCAGATGGTGAAAGAATTTTCGGCAATCGCGTTTAAGATTAAGCCCGGAGAAGTATCGGACGTATTTGAAACGGAGTTCGGGTTCCATTTCCTGCAGGTCACGGAACGCCGTGGAGAGCAGGTACGTGCACGGCATATTCTTATTAAAACAAAACCGAATGCCACCAGCCTGGCAAGGGCCAAAGCACATATCGATAGCATCTACCAGCAGGTCATGGATAAAAAAATAGACTTTTATACCGCCGCTACCCGCTTTTCTGACGATAAAAACACCAAATATAACGGTGGTATGATCCTCACCCAGTCGGAGTATGGGCAACGTACTTCCCTGATCCCAACAGATCAGCTGGACGCGAACATGTTTGCCGCCATTGATACACTGGAACCCGGCCAATACAGCCGCCCTTCACAGTTCACCACACAGGCCCCGGAAAATAAAACGGGATACCGGTTTACATACCTTAAATCACGGACAGCCCCCCACAAGGCAAACCTGGAACAGGATTTTGCCAAAATCAAGGAAGTTACCATTGCAGACAAAACCAACCGGGTTCTGAGTGAATGGTTTGAAAACCGCCGGAAAACAACGTATGTCAAAATAGATGACGAATACGTGGACTGTAAAGAACTGCGGTTATGGAGCAAACCCATGGAGGGTGAAGGAGGGCCGGTAAGCAGCCCTTAAGCAGCAAAAAGAGATGTATTATTACCTGTTGTCGCTGATACCATTACTGGGTCTGCCCGAAAGGCAGCCGGTTTTCGAGCAACAGGTTATTGACGACCAGGTAACGATCGGTTATGGTATTGTCGTCGGCGATGTGGACGGAGACGGGAAGCCGGATATCCTGCTGGCAGATAAAAATCAGATTGTGTGGTACCGTAATGGCGACTGGCAGAAATTTGTCATGGCCGAGAACCTGACGGAGCATGATCATGTCTGTATCGCAGCCAGGGACATAGATGGCGATGGGAAAGTGGAAGTTGCCGTCGGAGCCCAATGGAACCCGGGAGAAACCACGGATACCACCCGTTCCGGCTCTGTACATTACCTGATCCGCCCGGAAGATCCCACCGGCCGGTGGCTTCCCGTAAAACTCTATCACGAACCCACCGTACATCGCATGCGCTGGGTTATGACTGCACCTGATCAATACCAGTTGGTCGTTCTACCTCTTCACGGCATAGGAAACAGGGATGGCAAGGGAAAGGGTGTCAGGGTGACGGCCTTTAACGTACCGGAGGATCCCCGAAGTGCCTGGGAGTACACTGTTTTCAACACCTCCATGCACCTGACACATAATTTTGATGTGCATGGGGATGAAGCCGGGGAATCGATCTATATCGGTGGTAAGGAGGGGCTGCAGGTTTACACCTTTACACAGGGAAAATGGCAGCCGGACAAACGGGCCGAAAGAAACATACGCACCAGGGGACTCAGTGAAGTGCGACTGGGCAGAACTTCAGACACCTCCACGTTCGTTGCAGGGATAGAGTCCCTTCATGGCAATGCCCTCACGGTTTATGCCCGGCGATACGCCTCTAAAATTGGTGACAAACGGGAACGGGTGGTGCTGGACGGAGACCTTCGTGAAGGTCACGGGTTAGCGGTAGCCGATCTGCTCGGCCTGGGCAGGGAACAAATCGTGGCCGGATGGCGAAAGCCCAACAACGCGGGCAACATGGGTGTTAAACTATACATTCCGTTTAACGAATACTGGGAGGCCTGGAGCTTCGTCTGGATTGACCAGGGAGGGATCGCCTGCGAAGACCTGACCGTGGCCGACCTGGACGGGGATGGCAAACCTGA
>CAZJKM010000094.1:0-11175 GCA_964546645.1 uncultured Sphingobacteriaceae bacterium | reverse complement strand
TTGCTTGCTGATATCCCAAGAATCGCCTCTCAGGTCATTTCTGAATACATCAACACCTGCCGCAGGCTGCTAAAACTCGATAAGGTGGAACTGTTGGAACAGACAGCCGCCCTACTTGATGGCTGCCCCATCATCCCCGTGCTGCCCGATACCCTCCAATATGCCGCAGGACTGGCGAAACGATACCAATTCCAATTGTTCGATTCCATCATTGTCGCTGTCTGCATCGAAGGCGGTTGCGAGATTCTTTATTCCGAGGATATGCAACATAAACTGACCGTGGATAAAAGCCTCACCATCATCAATCCTTTTCTGTAACTCCCATCTTTCAGCTGCGTCAACAACCGCCTTGACCAGAGTTTAAGGTATTGTGGCATTCGTAAATATCCGATAAATCTGAGCAATCGGAAATGCAGAAATATGGCTGTTATAAAAAGTCTCCGCTATTGGTGACCTTAATAAAATCCTTCGGATACCTTGACAAGCACTAACGGCTAACATTAACCACTAAACGGGTTTTGGCGTCTTTCGTTTGAAAACAAACATTTGACATTAAATAGCACCTTGTGTTTTATTTTGATATTGATTCGTAAGTTCGGCTGGGCACCGGATAAAAGTTAGTTACTTAAACCCTCATCAAACAAAAAGCCACCCTATTCAGGGTGGCCCATAAAATAAAAATCCAATTTGATTGACAATCCCTATTGATTTGTCGGGGTGATGAGACTCCGTTTGAACTGTTGGAGGGTATTTTGCAGGTTTTCCAAGAAATTATTAAGGACACAAATTATACCGAATTAAAGGATAAAAACGCTGAATAGTGGGCTTGGTTAGTTTTTCTTATGGACGGTTTTGGGAATTTTATTAATCAAATATTCCACGGCTAATGTTAGGGTCACCCAGAAGTACAAAGCTATCCTTGTTTTTTTGCAATTCCATTGCAACCAAAATTTCATTTTGGTCAAATAATTCGTTGATTTTTAAGTCAAAATATGAAAGCATTTCTCTATAAGCTGTATTCACATTTTTATCAGAAGTCAAGAATTCAACTAAAGCATAAGTCTCACATTCTATATAAGTTGGATAAAAATCTTCATAAGTGGCATAAGAATCATCAACGTACCCAATATAGCATACACAACCTTGTTCTATTAACAAGGGGCCTAATTCTATCGCAGTACAACATCCAGTGGAATAAAAAAGAGAATCACTAAAGATTGATGAATTGTTTCTACTGACATACACTTCGTCAGAAATTAGTTCACCTGGATTGCCATGTGAGAGACCAACGAAAACGTATGGCTTTTGCATTAGGCTTACAACATCATTGATATTCGCTTCGGTGCAATCTAAGCCCCTTATTGAAGACATGCTTATATTATCTGAGGATTCGGTTTTTGTTGTTATGCTATTGAAACACTCTTCGAAATAACCGCCCAAGTCAGAATCATTATCATCGTAGGCTATTATAAGTTTAATCATCAACTTTCAGCTTTTGGCGGCTAAATAATTCTATTGTTAGTTTTAAGAGGTTCTTTTCAAACTCTACTCCAATATCCGTCTGTTGTCTTATACTTTCCAAAACCTCATTCATTGAATATGTTCTGCCTTCTTTCGTTTTTATCAAGGGGTTGTCTCTGCTTTCCTTTGGATGTCTCAATATCCAATCCTCAATTACTGCATCAATCCTTAAACCAAGGCTAAGCACCGCTTCATCGACAAGGCTAATAATTTTAGTGTAGTCTGCGGTAAAACTTTCAAATTTAAATAGGTCTTTATTTATAAGCATCTTTATTTCCTCGTCTCCTATTTCGGTAATTTTACTTACTGTGAGAAGTATTACATAGACCAAAGAAGTTTGCTCCCTGATTTTTTCAAAAACTTTGATGCCTGACATCTCCCTACCATCATAAAAATTCTTGTCAAGTATAACCACCATTTTTTCCCCAAGGTTGCTTAAAACATAATCAAGGCCTTGCTGTGAATGCTTGAATAGTAATACATTTTCATTACTGTATTTGATTTTCAGTTCAACCATAATAGGTGAATTATCATCTATATCATCATGGATAACAATTATTTTCACCGGACTGACGTCATTCATAATCATATTTTTTTATTAAAGGGAATGGTTATCTTGAAGGTTGCGCCACTTGGCTTAAATTCATTTTCTACTACCTCAATCTTTCCGTTTAATGCCTTGACTTGCTTTTCAACGATGTACAATCCAACCCCAGCCCCACCTTGTTCAGCAGTCCTTGTGTTGTAAAGACCAAATATCCATTCTTTGTCTTCCATGTTTATTCCTGCTCCGTTGTCTGAAAAGTAAATTACAAAACTATCGACGTTAAGATACCCAGTACATTTTATTTTCTTATCGGTAGTATTTTTTAACGCTTTTATTGAGTTTGAAACTAAATTTTGAAATATATCCTGAAAGGCCTTCTTGTTAGTATCAATAATAAAATCATCTTTTATGTCAATCTCCAATTGAATGCCTTCTTTTGAGAACACACTTTCATAAGTATTCAATAACAGATCTTTAATCAAACTGGAAATATTAAACTCCTCGTAACTTTTATCTGCGCTTGCGTAACTAAGCATAAAATCGGTAACCGAAATAAGGGTATTCATTTCATCATAGATTTGTTGCGCATATTGCTTGAAAATTGAGTCAAACTTTGAATCAGGGAACCTCAACTTAAAGAACTCTCCTAAGTGCTTTACCTTTGCGATGGACGTTCTGACTGCATGGGCTACAAGAGAAGCATATTCTTGCATTGAAACAATACTATAAAGTATTTTTTCCTTTCTTTCGACTTCCTTTTGGAACTTCTTCTGTTCATCTATTCCTTTTGTAATAGCCACATGTAGCTGTTTGGCTTGTTGCTTTAGATTAATAAAATCACTTTTTACATGAGGGTTAAAATCAGATATGTTTCTTTCAATTTTTTCCAGTTCTTTTTGGAAAGTCTTTACATCCTTGCCGGCGTTTAAAAGTTCCTTTTCTGCCGTGGTTTTCTTCTGATACCTTTCGTAATCCTTCAGTTTTTCAAATGCGGACAATTGCTCAAATATAAACTCCTTTAATAGCCTATACTCCTCGTTGTCAATAAAATCCTGGCGGTTTGTTGCATCAATTATATGTGGATTGTTAGCCTTGGTGATGTCTACTATTCCAATAATCTCTCTTGTTCCGATCTTATCAAAAGTCCCACGCCATCTTCTTTTATCAATTCCTAAAATATCTCTCCTTTTATCTGTATCTGATTGAAATTCAGCAAATGGAGTGGCAATTACACCATCTCTATAAATTTTAATACCGTCTATTCTGGTGTCGTCATTTTTATAAGCTGCATTATACCTTCGTTTCGCCCCTTCGTTGAAATAATATAATTTCATCCTTATAGGTCCAAATTTCTGTATTTCAGCGGTGAATTTCTTTATTTCACCTTCTCTAACGTCAAACTTTAAGATTTCCTGTTCGCCACTTTCTAAATTATAATCTATTTCTGCGTAGTGCGAGTAATAACGTATTGGGTCGGGAGCAACCAGTTTATTGTTATAAGAAAATTCATTCGAGTTTATATATACATTAAATGGGGGATTGATTGGATAAAACGGGGATATTAATCTTGATAGTTCCTTATATAACCTTTCTATATCATTATTGTTCCATATTTCATTTACATTGGAAATGATAATCTTTGTACCGTGTTCATCCCTATTGCCCCGCTCGTAATAGTATTCATTATTGATCTCCGTAAATAACGAAAGTTGGTTACTTTGTTGGGACTTTATTGCGGAACTTTCATAGGCATCCCAGTCAATTTTAACAGTCAACCAATTTTGATTGTCTAATTGTTTTGTTTTAATCAGCACTTTCGAACCTAATTTATCCACAGCAAAGCGACCTATCCCCTTTTCACCAACAAATTTTCTATTAAATGGAGCCGCTGAGAATAGGTTAGTGCGTTTATGGTTGGTACCTACTACCATCCATTTATCTTTAATGTCATTATATGACATTCCTATACCATTATCTATAATTGATATTTTGCTGTTTTCCCTGTTAGAAGAAACATTATAAAAATCAACGGTTACATCAGTGGCGTTTGCATCATAGCAATTCTTGACTAATTCAAAAACCGCTGTTATCCTATCCGTTATTAGATCTCGGCCTAATAACCTGAATGTATTAACGTCGAATCGCCAACGTAACGGCTCATTTATTTCCTCTTTCAATTTGCTCAATATGAAATTTGATACTTTTAGCAATAGCCCTTCCCAAATCAACAGGAACAGCATTGCCTATTTGGCGGGCAATTGTTGGAGATGAAAAAGGACTGTTAGGGTTTATAAATTTATAAGATTCAGGGAAACTTTGCAAAAGCGCTGCCTCCCTAAGTGTAATAGCCCTATCTTGTTCGGGGTGGCCAAATCTTCCATTTCCTAATCCAATACAGTAAGTCGTCATAGTAGGAGCCACATCATCCCATTTCATTCTACCATATACACTTCTAAAAGATTTTCCCGATTCTTTTTTATGGCAATTTAACCACAAACTTTTATCCCAATCTCTCCAGAACCCGCCCTCTTTGGTTGCTTGTATTCTTTTTTTGTTCAAGTCAGATAATTTTCTTGCTCTATGAAGGGGGTCTTCCGGGTGAGATATGCCACCCTCAACTGGTGGTAAATGCCCAATAGCGTCTCTCACAGTTTTATAACGATCACCTTTTCTATTTTTCCCAATCAATTCAATGTTGCCGTGTTTAGACCCAAACAATATTAATCTTTTTCTCCTTTGGGGTACTCCGAAATCTTGGGCATTAACTACATACCAAGTGACAAAATATTTCTTTTTCTCCAGCCGATTTACAAAATCCTCAAAAACTCTTCCCCCATTAAACTTCAATAGTTGAGGGACATTTTCCATCGAAACGATTTCAGGTTCTATCTCATCAATTAAATTAGAAAAAGAATATAAGAGTTTCCACTTATCATCCTCTAATCTCTTTTTATTCTGCTCTGAAGAATTTTTTGAATTATAAACAGAAAATGGTTGGCATGGGGCACATCCAACTAATATTTTTCTACTTTCTGGCGAATAAAAACTCAATAACTCTTCGCCTGATAAATCAGTAATATCTTTGTATAAAAAATCCGAGTTATTATTAGCTTCAAATGCATATTTACAGGATTTATCGAAGTCTATTCCGGCTTTAACTTGAAATTCTTCTTTAAAAAAACCATGGGATAACCCCCCAATGCCACAGAACAAATCTATAACTTCAAAATTTTCATTTACCTTAATTTTTCCCATAGAACGATCTATTCATTGATTGTGCTAAAATACGGACTTTAATTGATTTAGTTGAAAAATTAATATTTCTCAATTTGACTGTTATTATCATATAATGACAATATACTATTTATATTATTGTATTACGAACAATAAATACTCACATTGAAATATTACAAATGGCCAAAGCCAAAACGACTATGGCCATTCAATAGTTTACCTGTGTAGCGAGGTTATAAAAACTACTAACAAGCGTGTGGAAAGAATGGAAAAGAAAGGCCTGCTGCCAAAACAGAATGACAACCAAACATTCGAGAACCCTAAAGACTGATAACGCCAAGTTATGAAAGTTATACATAATGCCTCCGAAAAGGAGCTGGAAAAGCGAGGCTTGATAAATGCTTTGAAAAAAAGATTATAGAGGATTTTAACAAAAGGGTTGAGAGACGTCGGGCTAAAGAAGATGCAAAAAACAAAACCCCACCAAACTAATGACGGGGTTTGTTAGACTTTTTACCACACAATGGTAATGCAAATACAAGCAATACCATCTAATCTTCCTACCCTCCCCCTCCTATTCACAAAGCACCAAAAATTGCTGCCTTTTTTACTACCCATCCCAAAAAAAAGCAATCAACTGATAAACAATTGATTGCAATCTAATTACGTCGGGGTGACAGGATTCGAACCTACGACCTCTTCGTCCCGAACGAAGCGCGCTACCGGGCTGCGCTACACCCCGAAAATTCCTGCTAGCCATAGGGCCATCGGATGAACGAGGTGCAAATTTAACACATTCCCGGATAGTTCGTAAAAAAATATAAAATTAGCTTCAAGCAGGTTTCCATCACTTTCGCTATAGGTTACCTACTGATCTAAAAAATGATTCATTTCTTCAGGCAACACCTTTCCAAGGCTCCTCGCCTTTTCCAGATGCAATTTGGTGTTGGGTTCGTCATACATCCTGGCATACGATCCGGCGAGCATAAAATGAAGTTCCCCTAAATTTTTCTGGGTAAGCTTTCCGTAAATACGTTGTCTTTCTCCCTCCTTCGCCGCCTCCATCGCTTCCTCATCTTCCCGTAAAGTCTGCTCGAACAAGGCCTTGCTTTTCTTAAACTCACCCCTCCCGTTCAAAAACTGGGCGTATGCTAACCGCACCGACAGCAGCTCATTGATATTGAGCATACGGTGACGCTCCTTCCGTACAGACTTTTCTCCCTCAATCTTAAAAATGTCCATCGCCCGATTGAAATTCAGATCTGCAGCCTCATGGTCTCCTTTCATGATGGAAATAAATGCCAGTTCCATATAACTCCTGAAATGCAGAGAATCCTTTTCCTGCAGGAGCAGCGAAAAAGTGTTGGCGGCACTATCCAGTTCACCGTATGTTTTCTCTGCCAGGCCTTTTAAAAACCAGGAATCGGCACTCTTCGGATCTTTACCAATTAATGTAGTCACATATTTCCGGGAGTCATCCCGGTGGTTTTCTTCGATGGATGTCAATAACAAATACCGATAAGCAATAATATTGTTGGAATCAATCTGTAACACCTCAGCAAGTTTCGCCTTCGTCTGATCGTAGTCCTTTGCCTGCAGCAAACGACCAGCCTCCCTGGCCAAGGCATTGGCGCTGCCTTTCAGCCTTCGCTGCTCATATTGCTCACGCTCCGACCTTTCCTGTTCCGGGTTGTTGAGAAAGGAAAATTTCCCAAAGTACAGGTCGGGTTTCTCCGGCCGTGGAGTCCAACCTTCATGATCCGGATGTGTAAATTCGTCATCAGGCCTGAACCGTATAAGCCCCCAGGTGTTATTGATCTCTACAAGGGCCTTTTCCCGCTTATCTAACGGATAATAATACTTGAGGGTCACATATCCGAGATCAAACTTAACAAGGTGTACCAGCAAAGAACCATAATTATCAACCGTATCCTTAAATCGATAGGTTAATTTTGTATCGTAAATAAAAACCGTATCGGCATTGATCAGCTTTCTGGAAGTACTTTTCACGTCTTCTAAAAGCTCGAATTTCGGACTATATCCGAACATCGTTTTACCCAGCAGTCCCTGATTCACCTTTTTCCGGTATTCTTCTACCGAAATGTCGTCATTATTGTATTGATAATAGCTGCTCAATCTGATCCATGATGATGAGAAACCCACAAAGATATCCCCGTTCTTTAAGCTGATGTCACCATAAAAAACCTTATACGGGTTAAGCTCAATTTGTTTTTTACGCCTTTCTTCCCTTTCCTTATCGGAAAATGCCGTCAAACCACCCAACGAATCGGGTAGTTTCGGATGTACTACCGTATCATACCCCTCAGGTTTAAATGGCAGCGCATTAACTTCTTCCAGCTGTGAATTTTTGAGGGGCTCTTTGTCAAATTTCCTAAGCTTCACGGGACTTATTATTTCCTGCGCATGTGTTCCGCCGGAAACACATAGCGATACGATAATAAACAGGATGATCCTATGGTTCATAATAGTAGTTATTTCGACTATTCCGGTACGCGATGTAATTGTTAATCAACGACCTTACAAACTCTTTCAAACACAAATCTACACAAAAGCCCAGGATTATCAGCATCATAAGATAAATAAACTCAACATTAAGATATCCCATAAAACGGGTATATTTGCAGGACAGTAATTGTATCGCCATGCCAAAGATAACCGACACGCCGCCCCCCAGCATCCAACAGGAACTGGAACTACTAAAGGCAAACCTGGATGAAAAACTACCTGCAAAAGCACTGGACCGCAATGTGCTGATCGCCACCTGGAACCTGAAAGCCTTTGGCGGCCTCACAGAGGAATGGCAGGCGGGCGACCACCATAGCCCGAAACGGGACCTGCATTCCCTGCTGTGTATCGCAGCGATCATCCGTCGGTTCGACATCATCGCCGTCCAGGAAATAAAGGGAGACATCAAGGCACTCCGCCACCTGCTGAAACTGCTGGGGCCGGACTGGGCATTCCTGATGACCGATGTTACCAAAGGGGACGCCGGCAATAACGAGCGGCTCGCTTTTCTTTATGATACCCGGAAAGTGAAGCTTTCCGGTCTGGCGTGCGAAATTGTAATTCCTGATAAAATACTGGAACAAAACCGGTTGCTGAGCAACAATTCCCTGCAACGCCAGTTTGTCCGCACCCCATACGGGGTTAGTTTCCTTGCCGGTGGCCGTACCTTTGTTTTGCTCACCCTGCACGTGCTGTACGGTACCCCCGCCGGCCGCATCCCTGAGCTCAGGGCTATTGCCGGCTGGATAAGGGACTGGGCGGATGAGCTGCACAGCTGGAATCACAGCCTGATTACCCTGGGCGACTTCAACATTGATAAAAAAGGCGATGCAACGTATGAGGCATTCATCTCCAAAGGACTCCATATCCCGCCCGACCTGCAGGAAATAGACCGTACCGTCTTCAAAAAATCCTATACCTTCTACGACCAGATTTCCTGGTTTGACGGGGAACTGTCCATGGCCTATTCAAAAGGAGGGGTGTATGACTTCAGGGAAACGGTGCTCAGGGACCGGAACTATACGATGGACCAGCTCAGCTGGCGTATCAGTGACCACTTCCCGCTATGGGCTGAATTCCTGACCTGAAACAGATCATAGTCAGGGTTTCACGCTTACCCTTCACTCACCATAGCAAACCACTCGCCTAAACGTTTGCTGTTAATATCGGAAACCGTTCTTAACTTAATGTGCAGCAAACTTTACCTAACCCCATTAATTTCCAAAATTGTTCCGGCTATATACCTGGTCTTGCCAGCTGTATTATAATAATACACAACCAATACCCTCCTTTTATCAAGCTGTACAGCCCAGGGGTAACCCAGATCCCAGCCCCCACCGTCAGTACGCAGTACTATTTCAGGAGCGGTCCGATAGTCTGTACATTCAGCATTGAGAATACGGGCACGTATTCCAAATGGCTGATGACGATAACCATAGGTGATTAATACTCGATTATCCGGCAAACGCAATGCATGAAGCGGATGCCCTTTAAAGCCCATACTTTCCCATTTGAATGTCTTTCCACCGTCTGTTGACCGGGATATGCAAGCCTGATCACCGTAATTTGCAGTCCGCAGAAAGGCGACCAGATCGCCTTTGGGGGTTTCATATATCGAGGTTTCATTAAAGCCTGCCTTTTCATCTTTAGCTACTTCAGCAGCGTATGTCCAACTGATTCCTTTATCATCAGATACTAATAAATAATTGGAAGTTTTTTTGCTGGCGCTGTTATCGGTTGCCGCCACTACCCAGTATATCCTTCCGTTTTTACCCTCGTAAAGCGCTCCCCGGTTATAGGCAGGCAATGGTGAACCTAAAGCGTTATAATTTACTTCAGGCTGAATGTGGGGTGGATAGACAGGCGCTTGCCATGTTTTTCCCTGATCAACCGAACGCAAAATATAGCCTCCCAGGAAAGTGGCGTTCGCGGCTTGGAAATAGGGCTTTTTTAGTTTGCCTATGCCATCCGGGTGCAGAAACGCCCAACCATAGCTTGCACACAGTATGGTCCCGTCGCGCAACTGCAATAAACAAGGATCCTGTGAACCACCAAATGGATGTGCATATAACAAATCCGGTTCTTTAGTCCAGTTTTCACCGTCTTTCGATGTTACCGATACGAGGTAGCTGTTTGGATCCACATGGTTAGTTCTTTCTTCTCCAAACACTTTGCGGTCTGGTGCTCTTCTGAACGCAACCAAGATTTCACCGTTTTTCGTTTTGATAACAGAAGGGAAAGCGGAATGGAATAAGGTGTCTTTGTATATAATTATATCCTTTATTTTCTGTACACCTGGTACTTCGTTTGATTGTCCGTATCCATAAAGATGAACAAGAATCGCCAGCGGAAAACTAAAAAATCTGAATTTCATGATGCTGTATATGTATTTTATTGTCTATCAAACAGAAACTTTCTTTTGATTGGGCACAGTGCGTTGCCACCATTCGGCGCTGTTAATGTAATCATTTTACCCTAATTTCGGGAATTATCCTTTCAATGAATTAGATTCCGCGATCTTACCTTGATTTCCTGACAAACGAAGCGAATGTAACGAACAGATGGTTTATTCCGTTCCCAACGGACTATCGGGTTGGAATTTGCCAGAGCTGCCCGGGGATATACGATGGTGCTCCGGCAAATCCTGCAGCCCCGTCAGTATTTACTGGTACTGCTTCAGAAAATACCGGCACTATGAAGCAAGCAGGCACTAACTTTCAAACGTAACCGGATACTTCTCCATCAACGTCCTGATTTTTGCAATGAACGTATGAACTAGCTCGTCCCAAGCCTCTGCGTCCCCTCTGCATAGGTATAAAAACCTTCCTGCTCATCCATACCGGTTTTACCCTGCCGCACCAAACCATCCAGCAACTCCCCTGCCTCCCGCTGGTCAGCCAGTTCCGGATTCAGTGTCTCCATCACCACCCCATAACCATACGTCCCCATCAGGTCCATATACCTGAAATTTCCGGCAAAAGGAAGATAGTATCCCGCATCATTTCTGCACGAGCGATCCACACTTTCGATGGACGCATATCCGTTCTCCACCAGGAATAATGCTTCCCTCACCATCGCAGCGAACATACGGGCCCGGATACTGAATCCGGAACGAACCACGTACGGATCTTTTTTCCACCGCTTCTTCCCGAGGGCCAACAACTGTCTGACATACTCTTCATCCGTTGCATCCCCACGGATGATTTCCATGAAAAAGGTACTTTGAACCGGATAGACAAAGTCAGGAGCCGTCTGCCGGCCACTATTTTCCATGCCCGAAGGCCGTATCACGAAGGTATTGTGGGGCTGTATATACCGCTATTACATTTATTTGGATTTATGGTATT
>CAZJKM010000093.1:0-11319 GCA_964546645.1 uncultured Sphingobacteriaceae bacterium | reverse complement strand
TACTGGGATAAATACGAAGGGTACGATCTGGATAAAAACCGGGAGGGCGATGTCCCTTACCGGCCGGTGAGTTTGTATTCGATGGTCGTGGAGAAGTATCCGATGGCGATGTTGTTATTTCGCAGCTTTATGGTTACTTTGCTTGACCGCACCGAGCGGGTGATGCCCAGTCTTATCCCCAAAGATCTGAAAGATGATTACCCGCTGATGAAACCGGTCGTGATGGCTGATGCACACGAATCTTATTGACTGATGATCACTATACAGAATATATCCAAACGGTTCGGAAAGCTCCAAGTGCTTGATAACGTTTCGCTGACGCTGAACGGAGGGCAGTGTGTTGCATTGATCGGGCCTAACGGAAGCGGGAAAACCACGTTGATCAAGGCCATATTAGGTATGGTGGTGCCGCAATCGGGTGCCTTGTTGTTCAAGGGAAATCCTGTCGGACAACAGTGGGAATACCGGCGGGATATTGGGTACATGCCACAAATCGGCCGGTACCCGGAGAATATGACCATCGGGCAGATACTGGACATGATGAAAGACATCCGCAAAGCGCCGGAGACTGCATTGGACCGGGACCTTTTCGAAGTATTCGAACTCGATAAGATGCTCGACAAGCGGATGGGCACCCTATCAGGGGGAACAAGGCAGAAGGTCAGTGCCTGCCTGGCATTTATGTTTAAGCCGGAAGTACTTATCCTGGACGAACCCACCGCCGGCCTCGATCCGGTGGCGACTGAATTACTGAAGGACAAGATCCTGGCTGAGAAAAACAGAAACCGGCTGATCGTCATTACATCGCATGTACTGAGTGACCTGGATGATCTGGTGACAGAAGTGATCTACATGCAGGAGGGCCGGCCCCTGTTCCACAAATCCCTTGATGCCCTTAAAGAAGAAACCGGTACGGACAGGCTGGCAAAGGCGATTGCGAGGATCATGGCAAACCAGGGAATGGTGAAGGGAGTGACCGTATGAACAAGATCATCAAATACGTCATCGCAGATTTACTTCGGAGCCGGACTATTATGGTCTATGCCCTGGTGTTACTGGTGTTGTCTGTCAGCGTGTTCAGTATTGAAGGAAATGCCGATAAGGGTGTGGTGAGCCTGCTGAACATTATTTTATTTGTGGTGCCGCTTGTGAGTATCATTTTTTCAACGGTATACCTGTATAACAGTGCGGAGTTTATTGAACTGCTGGTAAGCCAGCCGTTGCAGCGCCGGACCATATGGATGAGTATATTTACCGGACTCGCCGGAGCCGTGTCGATGGCTTTTCTGGCAGGAGTGGGCATTCCGGTCGTACTTTATGCATGTACTGCCTCAGGTATCGTATTGTTACTGTGTGGTATCGTATTGTCCGTCATCTTTGTCGCAGTGGCCATGTGGGCTGCGGTGCGTATCCGTGACAAGGCCAAAGGGATCGGTTTGTCGATCCTTTTGTGGTTATATTTTGCCCTGCTGTTTGATGCGCTGGTTCTTTTTCTGCTGTTCCAGTTTTCGGATTATCCGATTGAAAACGGGATGGTTGCCGTTTCCATGCTGAACCCGATTGATATCAGCAGAATCCTGATCTTATTGCAGGTCGACCTGTCGGCCATGATGGGCTATACCGGTGCGATATTCCGGAATTTCTTCGGTACCGGCGGAGGGATGGCAATTACCTGCCTGGTCTTACTGCTCTGGATCGTTCTCCCTGTTTGGTTTTCGCTGAGATTTTTTCAGCGGCGGGACCTCTGAAGAACGGAAACAACGGTGAAATGATGATACAATGTCAAAAATTAAGATAGCGAATGAATAAAGGACAAAAATGTCCGATATTAGTGAGTGTTTAATAATAAATCATATAATCATGGTAAAAGCAGCAATATTAGATGTAACCCGGATCGAGCCCCGGCTGAAACATCCCACCATTTTTGAACATTTTGATGCCCTTGTACCGGGTGAGGACTTCGTTATTCTGAACGACCACGACCCCAAGCCCCTGTATTATCAGTTGCTCGGTGAGCGGGGAAATATCTTTACCTGGGAGTATCTCGAAGCAGGCCCCACCTGGTGGCGTGTCCGGATTGTCAAGCCGGCAGTTGCCGGTCATCAGGAAACGGTGGGAGAGATTGCAGCGAAGGACATCCGCAAGGCGGAGGTATTCAAAAAACTCGGTATTGATTTTTGCTGTGGTGGTAAAAAAACACTGCAGGAAGCAGCGGCAGATGCCGGTTTGGAAGAGCAACAGCTACGGAAGGAACTGGAAAGCGCAGAAGAGCGGGCAGGTTCCCATGCCGCGCATGATTTCGACCGGTGGGACCTGGGTTTTCTGGCAGACTATATTTATAATGTCCACCATCGTTATGTCCGTGAGCAGGGGCCGGTTATCGAGCAACTGGCCGATAAGGTAGCGCAACGGCACGGTTTTGAACACCGCGAGCTGATGGCGTTGGCTGAAGGTATGCATACGTTTATGGCCGACCTGTACAGTCACCTGAAGAAGGAAGAACAAATCCTGTTCCCGATCGTCAAAAAGCTGGAACAAGGAGAAGAAGGTCTGCCGCAGCAAGCAAGCGAAGCCGTACGGTATATGGAGCGTGAACACGAGGACGCCGGTGAGGAATTGCGTCATTTCCGTAAACTGACCGCCGATTATAAGCTGCCTGCTAACGCGTGTAATTCGTACACCTATCTTTTTGAAAAAATAAAGGAGTTTGAAAATGATTTGTTCCAGCATATTCACCTGGAGAACAATATTCTGTTTCCGAAGGTGCTTAAACTGGAGCAGGAACGCCTGGCGCACGGATAATGATCATCACTCCACATACGAGGATTTCAGCGCTTATTAAGGCGAATGATGCCAGTATTGAAGCGATTGCCGGGTTGGCCAGGCCGTTGCGTAAGCTGAGGAATCCGCTATTGCGGCGGGTGATGGCATCACGGGTGACGATTGCTGAAGCAGCAGCTATGGGCGGTTGCTCCGTGGCAGATTTTAAAAAGGTACTGGCCCCACTGGGATTTGTCTTTGAGGAAAAGGACACCGGTGCCGGGCCCGCTGATGCCGGTGTACAGCAACAGCCCGAATGGCTGGTACGCATGAAAGACGGGCATAAAACATATTTTGATGTCCGCCACCTGATTGAATCCGGTGATGATCCGCTTAAGGTAATTTTACAACGGTATCAGGCATTACCCGGGGGGCAAGCTTTATGTATCATCAACTCGTTCATTCCCTATCCGCTCATCCACCTGCTGGAAAAGAAAGGAGCGTGGAGCTTCGTCGAAACAGTGGGGGATGAGGTGTACTATACGTGGTTTTTCAGTAACGGAAGGGACGTGGACGGGCAGGCGCCGGTAACCGGGCAGGTGACCATGCATGACGCCGATTCGTTTAACCGGATAATGGGTCAGTATGACCCGTCCCGGTTCCGGCGCACGGATGTACGTCACCTGCCCATGCCGTTGCCCATGCAGCACATTCTCGAGACCCTGCCCGACCTTGCTGCCGGTGAAATCCTGTATGTGCAGCATAAACGCGTGCCACTCCATTTATTGGAAGCGTTGGATGGGGAACCGTATACCATTCACATCCATGAAGCCGGCGAAGGGGATGTGAAAATGCTGATGATACCGGCTGTCACAGAATAAGAGGAAAAGAAAATGGCAGATATGCAGATTGGGAAAGCACCGGCAGCGAAGGCTGTGTTACCGTTTTATGGGACGGCGGCCGTGTTTTTTCTGGTATTGGCCGTATTGTTGCTATTCGCTGCAGATGAACTGACCGGCCATTATTTCAGTCCGCATGTACTGGCAGTTGTCCATACAGCGGCCCTGGGCTGGGGTACGATGGTGATCTTCGGAGCAACCTACCAGCTGTTGCCGGTTATCTGCGAAAAGGATCTGTACAGCGTATCCCTGGCATTTGCCTCTTACCTGTTGCTGCTGGGGGGGACGGTATTACTGGTATGCGCTTTCTGGCATTTTAACGTCGGAGTGTTACTGATTACCGGTGGGGCATTGGTGGTATTGGCAGCATGCCTATACGCCATCAATGTGTGTGTCACCGCCTCCGGCGGGACGAGTTCCTCCATATTCAAAGGTTTTCTTGTCAGTGCTGCCCTGTGGTTGTGCATAACAACAACCGCAGGGCTTCTTCTGGCCATCAACCTGTCACATACGTTTATCCCGCGTAACCACCTGGATATGCTGAAGCTGCACGCACACGCCGGGCTTGCCGGCTGGTTCCTTCAGCTGATCGCCGGGGTCAGTGCCAGGTTGGTTCCCATGTTCCTGCTGGGGAAATCCAGAAAAACCTGGTTGTTGTATGCTGCGTTCGGATTGCAGAATGCAGGGCTCGTATTATTTCTTGCAGATGGTTACTTCAATCCCATAGATGGCGGCATGCTGAAGTATGCGGCTATCGTAGGATTGGGAGTGCTGGCCTGGCTGGTCTACCTGGCTGATGCCTGGCGGCACCGGTTACGGAAAAAGACCGAACTGCTGATGTGGCATACCGGTGTTTCCCTGATCTGCCTGCTGCTTGGGTTGGTATTGTTGCCAGTGGCCTTCTATGCAGCGGATACCAGATGGACAGCAGTGTATGGGACTTTTCTGTTTTTAGGGTGGATTACCGGTATTATTTTGGGTAAAACCTTCAAAACGCTGCCGTTTATTGTCTGGAATAACCACTACCGGCATCTGCATGGAAAAGCCGGTGTGCCGCTTCCGAAACAGTTGTATCGGGAGAGGTTGACCCTGTATCAATTTTATGTATACTTGTGCGCTTTTTCATTGCTGGTGGCCGGTATGGTCCTTAACGAGGTGTGGGTGATACGCGCTGCCTTGTGGTTGTGGCTGGTACTTGCATTGATTTACTTCAGGAATGTAATAAGCATTCTTTTTCACAAACCCGCTGTCTGACATGAACGTATCTCTGAATGATCCTTATGCTGCGGAGCGGCTGAAAGCACAGATAGCCCTGATGGAGGTGATTGATCCGGAATTATCTGTGAATATTGTTGATCTTGGGCTGGTATACCGGGTTGATTTTCCCGAGCCGGATACAGTCATCGTTACCATGACCTTATCCACACCGCATTGCCCGCTGGGCGATGCCATACAAGGTGGCGTTACAAATGTACTGGAAAGTTGTTTTCCAGGCAGGAAGATTGATATCGATCTGGTGTGGGAGCCGATGTGGAGTTTTGATAGGATTTCGGAGGACGGAAAAGCGCAATTGGGCTGGAGTTAACTATAACTGAATGAAACGGAGTATGGTAAAGCAATTATGGGTCGGTATGCTAACGCTCGCCGTGCTGATACAGGCACTGGACAGAGGGTTGCTCTGGTCGGGTTTTTACCTTAACCAGCGCTATATTGCCGAAAATCTCTGTGAGAACCGTGACCAGCCCCTGTTGCACTGTGACGGGCATTGCCAGCTTCGCAAAGCCCTGGATAAACTGGACGGAAAAAAAGAACAACACCAGCCTAAGGAAGCTAAAACCGAGGTGCTGATCTGTGAAACCTGGGTACCATTATGGGTCGGCTCCCTGCCGGAGTTGTCCTCCGGCCCGCTGTTCCCGGCTGACGAATGGCTGCCCACGGATCGTTTTCCCGCAGATATCCTGAAACCGCCCATCGTCTGACGGTTTCCTTCTGCCGGCCATTCCGGCCTTTTCAGTACCCATTTTATTATATTAATTACTTACCCGGGACGGGGTGACGTCGGTTGCCTGCGTACCGTTACAGAAACAGACGATGAACACGAAATACCTGTTAATACTATTCGCGGCCATAACCGTATGGTTGTTGGCCGCCTGCAAAAAAGATCATGATAAAGAGCCGGTCCCCGATAAAATAAAAATTACGGAAGCGGTCTCACCGGGCGGGCTGAAGGTAACCCTATGGGCTGACCGGCCGCAGCTGACGGTCGGTTATAACTCGGTATACCTGACCCTGTCCGATGCTTCCGGTGACATACGGAATAAAGCCATCTCGCTCTATCCTGAGATGGCTATGCATACGATGCAGCACAGCAGCCCTGTAGAGCAACCGGCTTATGATGCCTCACAGGGTGTGTACGCCGGGGCAGTGGTATTCACCATGCCTTCAGGTGAGATGGGTACCTGGAAGCTGACAGTTGATATGGAAGGGCACTCGGTTGACCTGGGGGTTGCGGTAGCAGATGCACCGGCAACTACCCGGCTGGTTGGCACCTATGTGGGGAAGGACGACGAGCGGTATACGATCTCGCTGGTGCAGCCACTGGCTCCCCGGACCGGAATGAACGACCTGGAGATTCTGATAAACAGGAGGGCAGATATGCATCATTTTCCGTCAGTAACAGGCCTCAGCATTGAATTCCGGCCGGAAATGCCATCGATGGGGCACGGGTCGCCGAATAACGTGGCGCCAGTGGCGGTCGGAAACGGACGGTACCGGGGTAAAGTCAACTTTACCATGACGGGCGACTGGCGCCTTTTCTTCACCCTGAAACGAAACGGGGAGATAGTAGTTGAAGACGCTTATCTGGATATTTTGTTCTGACGCCATGACCCGGTTAACCTCATTGTTTGCCGGTATAATGCTGCTTCCGTGCTGGGTTACCGCCCAGCACGGAGCGGTGCCGGCAGACACCACTACAGAAAGCATCCTGCTGCGGGAAGTGGTCGTCACACGGAAGCAGGGTATCGCTGCATCGAATCAGCAAAAGCAACGGGCAGAACAGCAACTGCCGACCGACAAGGTACTGGATCGTATTCCGGGTGTACAGCTGGTACGCCGGGGTAACTATGCCTGGGAACCCACTTTGCGCAGCCTGAATGGAGGGCAGATCAACGTGACCATCGACGGGATGCACATTTTCGGTGCATGTACCGACCGTATGGATCCCGCGAGTTCCTATATTGAACCGAACAATCTCAATCGCATCCAAACTCATTTCGGGCCGGATTTCGGCAACTACGGTGGTGGGATCGGCGGTGGCATTGATTTCAGGGTGAACGAGGCTTCACCGGGAGAAACGGAACGCCTGGGCGGAACACTCGGTACGCGCTATGAAACAAATGCCCGATCCGTACAGACGCTTGGTTCCCTTCGTTACAGCGGTTCGCGGTTCGCGCTTGATGCCAATGCCGTTTTCCGGCAGGCAGGCAACTACCGGTCTGCCAATGGGTTGGAAGTGCCTTTTTCGCAATACAGGAAGTGGAATGCCGCCCTGTCAGCCAGGTACCGGCTGAATCACCATCATGCGGTCAGTGCGGGGTATATACAGGATGAGGGGCGGGATATCGGTTACCCGGCGCTGACGATGGACGTGGCCTTTGCCAATGCGAAGATCGCTTCTGCCACCCATCATTATCACCGGCACGACCGGAAGCTAACCCACCTGAAAACGAAGGTATACTATAATTTCATAGATCATGCTATGGATGACACGAAACGACCACCGGAACAGGTGCCGATGCACATGGACATGCCTGGCAGGTCATGGACCGGGGGTTTCTACCAGGAGGCCATGTACGTATCTGCCGGTAACCATGTACTCCAGGCCCGGATTAGTGGCTATCGTAACCGGCTTACGGCGGATATGACCATGTATCCGCCGGAAGGCGCGCCGATGTATATGTATACCCTGCCCGATGCGCAACGCTCGTTCCTCGGACTGGATTTCTCCGATAAGCTTCAGCTGGGCCGGCTGACTCTTACGGCCAATGCAACGGGAAGCTACCACCATTCTTCCCTGTACAGCCCGGAAGGGAGGGGACAGCTGTCGGGATTCCTTACCGGCGATCCGGAGCGGAGCGACTGGCTGTGGAATGCGGGAGCTGTCGCTGCCTGGTGGCTGTCGCCCCGTTGGCAGGTTACTGTTCACCTGGCACGCGGCAGTCGCAGTGCCTCCCTCCAGGAATATTATGGCTTTTATATCTTTAACCGACTGGACGGATTTGATTACCTGGGGAATATACAACTGTCGGGTGAGCGGTCGTTCCATACCACGATCAGCGCCGTATATGACAGGGAACCGGTCCGTGCAGAAGTAACAGGGTTTTCTTACCGGTTTTCAGACTATATTGCCGGGCGGATTATGCCGGGCTATGAGGTGATGACCATAGGTGCTAACGGGGTTAAGCAATACATGAATATCGGAAAGGCCCTTTTGTACGGTAGTGAAGCAGCATTGCGAGTCCGGATTACCCGGGGAATTGAATTCAGCAGCATCCATACCTATACCCGGGGAGCAGATGCCGCCGGGTTTGCCCTGCCATTGATCGCACCATTCCGGACAGTCAATACCCTGCACGCTGCTTTCAGGGGGTACCATGCGGAGGCAGAGGTCGAAACTGCAGCAGCACAGCTCCATGTCAGTCCGGAACGGTACGGAGAGAGCATGACCCCCGGCGCTACGGTCGTGAACCTGGGTATCCGGAAAACCTATCGGTCCCGCCGGACCGAATGGACAGCTGCACTCCAGGTAGAAAATATCGCCGACCGGTATTATTACCGCCATCTGGATATCATGAAGATCGCACGGCCCGGCCGGAACGTGATAGGGAGTCTTACGGTGGGTTTCTGATGTTTTAGCTACTGTGGTAATAAGCCAGTATCTTGTATTCCCCGTTCACCCTGCCGAAAACAAAGGCAAAGTACCGGCTTCCGACCCGGCCATTATTGGTAAATGAGAGATACAGTTCGTATAAGGGGGAATCCGGATCACACCGGGAAGCCAGTTCCCGGTAATAGCTGCCGCTGGCGGCAACGTCAATCCGTAATAAGCGTTTCGGATCTGCTCCGGGGATCAGCCGCAGTACGTCCGGTGTGAGGATATGGCTGAGGTAGTTGCTAAACTGGTAACGGTCCAGCAGCCCGGCCGTTTTCTCACTGACCGAAAAGCTGTCAACGCCATCGACCCAATAACCCGTGCGGAAAGGATAGTGGACCAGTTGTTTCAGGACGGCTGTGTCCCGGTGTTTAACTGTTTCCTGGAAGTTCCGGAAAAAGAGCTGTATACCCCGGTCATTTTGTTGTCCGGATACCAGCTGTGCTCCGGTCAGCAGCCCCATCAGTCCTATCAGGATGCGTATACCCATTCTTGCTTTATCAGGTCGTGCAAGTTATGTTTTTTCCGGGGGGAACTGAAGAAAAAAGTCTATTTGCGTAAAAGTAACCCTTCCTGAGCACCGTATTCCCTTTCCGGCTTCAGCTGAATCACCTCTGCCTTTGATTTCCAGCTGGTGGTATGGTTGCCCTTCAGGATGTTCAGGTTAAAACTGTTGTTTTTTGAAGAACTTTTGACATTCCAGAAACCGTGTTTGAGCCCCACGAGTATAATTTCATATTCCTGATCTGCGGGAACCGTTATCCGGATCGCTTCATCCAGGTATGTGTCTGCTTTCGCCATGACCACTATCCGGTCCGCTATCTTAAATGAATAATGACTTTTTTTCTCTGAAAATTCGACCGGGAGCTTCGCCGCTGATGCTTCTGCCATCTGGAATACGGTGGCATAACTGGCGTGTGTCTGTTTTTCTTTTGGGCTGACCATGATACGTGTACCCTTTGCCTCAGGCCAGGGAGACTTCACCTGATATAGGTTGCCGAAAACGTATGCCGAAGAATCACCGCTGTAAATCAACGATTGGCGGTCGTTTACTACCGGTTTCAGCATATCCACATAGGTGGTACCTGATTTTCCCTTGAATTGGCTCTTCAGCAGAAAGCCGTCCGGAAGGAGGGTCGGTTTTTCAATGGTGTTAATCTGCCAGAAAGACTCAAAATCAGCGTTGCTTTTTTCCAGCTCATCCAGCAGAATAATGGCAGCAGGCACATCCTCGCGGTTCAGGTTCAGGAACAGGAAACTTCTTGCATACGACTTCACCTTAGCCGTATAGGCCGCGGTCAGGTCCGCATTAAAAAAACTATAAGATGGACGTATCGGGTCGGGACCAAAAGCCGATGCCCGGATTTCGCCCGTGTGGTACCAGGAGTCATTCAGTACTTCTTCCGCCGTACGTGGAAAGCGTTGACTGAACCGCGTACCGCCGTCATTTGTTCTGGTCCGGAACAACAGCGGCTCAGCCGGATCGCGGACCAGCATCATGCTGTGCGCTGCCGAGCGTTTGTTGAAATTAAAATCGTAAGGCGAGCCATAGGAGAGGTAAAGCCCCAGGTCTCCTACCTGAATACCATGATGGTATATCTGTAATGCCCCCGCATCCGCATGCTGGTGGTTTCCGAAATGGTAACCGCCTCCTTTTATCTCCGCTATGACGTCTCCGCTCTCTTTTTCTTCGCTCCATCCTGTGCGGGCTACCATGGAGCCTAAAACAGGACCGAAGTCTTTTGTAAGGGGAAGCTGGCTGAGGTTATAATCAGGTGTTATGTTCGGATCGTTCAGCAACAGGAATAAAACCGGATTACCCGGCAGCCCCCCTTGTTTATAAAACTCGCCTTTGATAAGCCTGTTGCCCGAAAAGGCGTAACATAACAGCATCGTTTGCGGGTTTTTCCAATAGAAGTCGCCGCTGCCTGCATATTTCACACCGAACATATCCCCGTCTCTCAGCATCTTCCCGTCTGGTGTACGCATATACAACCAGTAATCGGTCATGTTCTTTATGTTGTCATCAAATACGGAGTATCCCAGCATCCGGTAATACAACCATACGGCGTGCATTTCCCAGCCAAACCGGTAGCCTCCGTAATCAATCCCCTGGTTATGCCGGGGGGATTGGTATTCAAATTTGCGCATAGGCACCAGCTGTTCCAATAGGGTGTAGGAAACATATTTATAGGGCTCAGGATCTTCGTCGTACACCGCCAGACTCCAGGATAACATGTCCCGGCAGATCTGTGCTTCGTTGCCATGGCCGTTAATGATGCTTTCCAATCCATAAAAGGGAGGCCAGCCGATCTCCATATCACGTACCAGGCGCATGAGATCTTTCCTCAGGGCCGTTTTTGTTTCGGTGCCGATGAGCGGGTAGCACCAATCATACACCAGGGATCCGGTATAAATCGCTCTGCCAAGCTCTCTGGTAATGTCACCGTAGGTCACATTCCCGAATTCCAGAACAGACAGGTATCCGGCTGCCAGGTCAACAGCCTCCCTGCCGACTGTTTCGTCCTGCGTCATTAAGTAATAGAAAGCCTTTTGCTCGACAACCTGCTCCAATTTCTCATCATAGAACATTTCCTTGTTCCGGTCTGCGCGAAAAGGATAAGGCGCTTTTGCCGTGTTTTTCACCTTTGTCCAGGCATCGTTGTGCTCGGGGGATAGCAGCCGTTGCCGTACGGCCGGCAGGCTCTCACTGTTTACCCACAGGCG
>CAZJKM010000092.1:0-11339 GCA_964546645.1 uncultured Sphingobacteriaceae bacterium | reverse complement strand
CTTGCCGGGATGAAGGTGATTACCGGGTTTACATTGATGTATATTTTGCTGGCTTTGCAGGAAGCGGAAGCGCAGCATCCTATTACAACTCCGGATGAAGACCTGATCATATCCTGGATGGACGTGCAGGCTGTCACGCCCTCCGGTGGCAGGGTTATCCTGAAAGGAAGGCGGCCGGATGGCTCCAGCTGGGAGCTTGTGATTTCTTATGACCGTCAGCTGAAATCGGATTTCAATCCCTTTCCGGGGATACATCCGGCTGCTACCGGCTGCAGCGTCACGATGTTGCTGCAGGAGGTGCTTCCTCCCATTAAACCTGCCTTACCGCAGTCTCCCTACTTTGCCTGTGTGCAGATCCGTGCACCCACCCATTCCGCCCCCCGGCTGAATAATTAATGGAGAATGTTTAACTTTGCAGGATGGGCGTGTGTCAAATTGGCGCCACCCTGTTAACTGGCGTATTTGTTGCCACACCAACACAACAATTGAATTTTTAACAACGATGATAGGATTTTTAAGTAAGCTTTTCGGAAGCAAATCGGAGCGCGATATTAAACGCATTATGCCCCTGGTTGAAAAGACCAAAGAAGAATTTGCGAAACTGGAAAGCCTGAGCAATGATAACCTGCGCGCAAAAACCACTGAACTGAAGCAGCGTATACAGGACTACCTGGCCGATACAGACAGAGAAATTGCTGAGCTGAAGGCAGAAGCCGAACAACCCGAAATGGAGATGGCTGAGAAGACTGCCATCTATGAAAAGGCGGACACGCTGGGAAAGGACCGTGATAAAAAACTGGAAGAGGTGTTGATACAGGTGCTGCCGGAAGCTTTTGCGGTGGTAAAAGAAACCGCCCGCCGCTTTACACAAAACACCGAACTGGAGGTGACTGCTTCGGAATACGACCGGGACCTGGCTGCTGTGAAGCCCAATGTGGAAATCCGTGGCGACAAAGCCATCTGGAAGAATACCTGGATCGCAGCCGGTAACGAGGTGACCTGGAATATGGTGCATTACGACGTGCAGCTGATTGGCGGTGTCGTACTGCATGAAGGCAAGATTGCTGAAATGGCTACAGGGGAGGGTAAAACGCTGGTGGGGACACTTCCGGCCTACCTGAATGCCCTGTCGGGTAAAGGCGTTCATATCGTGACGGTGAATGATTACCTGGCCCGCCGTGACTCGGAGTGGAATGGCCCGCTGTTTGAGTTCCATGGACTGAAAGTAGATTGTATTGATAAGCACCAACCCAATTCAGCCGCCAGGCGCAATGCCTATGCGGCAGATATCGTATTCGGTACCAATAATGAGTTCGGGTTTGACTACCTGCGTGATAATATGGCGCAGTCGCCCGATTCGCTGGTACAGCGGAAACTACATTTTGCAATGGTGGATGAGGTGGATTCGGTGCTGATCGACGACGCCCGGACACCGCTGATCATCTCCGGACCGATTCCGCGTGGCGACCAGCACGAGTTCTATGAACTGAAACCCCGTATTGAGCGGTTGGTGAATGCCCAGAAGAATTTCATTAACGGTGTGCTGAATGAGGCTAAAAAGAAAATTGCAGCCGGTGACACCGGTGAGGAAGGTGGCGGCCTGGCCTTGCTGCGTGCGCACCGCGGGCTTCCGAAAAATAAGGCGCTGATCAAATTCCTGAGTGAAGGGAATAACCGGCAGGTATTGGGAAAAACGGAGAATTTTTACCTGCAGGAACAGAGCAAAAATATGCCCAAGGTGGATACTGAGCTCTATTTTGTGATTGATGAGAAAAATAACCAGGTAGAGCTCACCGAAAAGGGAATTGAGCTGATCACCGCCTCGGGGGAAGATCCGGGCTTTTTTGTGATGCCGGATGTGGGTACCGAAATTGCCGAAATTGAAAAGTCGGACCTGGTGGCTGAGGAGAAAATTACCAAAAAGGAGGAACTGCTGCGTGATTTCTCTGTCAAATCGGAGCGGATCCATTCGGTGAACCAGCTGCTTAAAGCTTATACGCTGTTTGAGCGGGATGTGGAATATATTATTGACGAGAGCAAGATCAAAATTGTAGATGAGCAAACGGGCCGGATCATGGAAGGGCGCCGCTACTCTGACGGCCTGCACCAGGCCATTGAAGCAAAGGAAAATGTAAAGGTGGAGGATGCCACGCAGACGTATGCGACCATTACCTTGCAGAACTACTTCCGGATGTACCACAAGCTGGCTGGGATGACCGGAACGGCGGTGACCGAGGCGGGCGAGTTGTGGCAGATTTATAAGCTGGATGTGGTGGAAATTCCGACGAATATCCCGATGCAACGGGATGATCGTAACGACCTGATATACCGCACGGCACGGGAAAAATACAATGCGGTGGCGGAAGAAATACAAAAGCTGACGCAGGCCGGCCGGCCGGTGCTGGTGGGCACCACGTCGGTGGAAATATCGGAGCTCCTGAGCCGTATGCTGAAATTACGTGGTATCAGGCACAACGTGCTGAACGCGAAACTGCACCAACGGGAAGCAGACATCGTGGCAGAGGCCGGACAGGCCGGTACCGTCACCATCGCTACGAACATGGCCGGGCGGGGTACCGATATCAAGCTCGGACCGGGCGTGAAAGACGCGGGCGGTCTGGCTATCATTGGTACGGAACGGCATGAATCACGACGGGTGGACCGCCAGTTGCGCGGACGTGCCGGACGGCAGGGTGACCCGGGCTCCTCCCAGTTCTTCGTGTCACTGGAAGATAACCTGATGCGGCTGTTTGCCTCCGAGCGCATCTCTAACCTGATGGCCCGCTGGGGTGTGGAAGAGGGGGAGGTCATGCAGCATAGCATGCTGACCAAGTCCATCGAACGGGCACAGCGGAAAGTGGAAGAGAATAACTTCGGTATCCGGAAGCGCCTGCTGGAATACGATGATGTGATGAACTCACAGCGGACCGTGATTTATTCCAAGCGCCGGAATGCCCTGTTTGGGGAACGCCTTGACGTAGACCTGAACAATACCATCTTTGACGTGGTGGAAGACGTCGTAACGGAATACAAGGAGGGCGGCACATACGAAGGGTTCCAGCTGGAGGTTATCCGTGTCTTCTCCGTTGATCCGGGGATAGACGAGCAGCAATTTACAGAAGGCAATATCACCGCGCTAACCGATCAGCTGTTTGAGCAGATTATCAGGCATTATCACAGAAAGGCGGAGGCCATTGCACAGCAAACACTGCCGGTACTGAGAGATGTACTGCAGACGCGTGGTGACCAGATTGAAAATATCGTCGTGCCGTTTACGGACGGCCTACGGGGCCTGCAGGTCGCTACCGGCCTGCGTAAAGCAGTGGAAACCAACGGGAAGGAAGTGTTCCGGTCGTTTGAAAAAGGTGTCGTACTGGCGCTGATCGATGATGCGTGGAAAGAGCACCTCCGGGATATGGATGAGCTGAAACAGTCGGTACAAAACGCAGTTTATGAGCAGAAGGACCCCATTATCATTTATAAAATGGAAGCGTTCAGCCTGTTTAAGCAGATGCTGGCAAGCATGAATAAAGAGGTGGTGAGTTTCCTGTTCAAAGGAGAAATTCCCGTACAGCAGCCGCAGGAAGTACGTGAAGCCCGGCCAATGCCCCGGCAGGAAGCCCGGCTGAAAACATCGAAGCCGGAACTGGCAGGAGTCGGAGCAGCCCCGGGGGGGATGCCGATGGAAGATACCCGCGAAATCCAGAAAACACAACCGGTGCGGGTGGAAAACCGTGTCGGCAGGAATGACCCCTGTCCCTGTGGCAGCGGAAAGAAATTCAAGAACTGCCACGGCGCTTCGTAGTGACACGATAAATTGAACCGGAAATGAGAGTGATCCTGTCTATCCTTTTTCTGAGCAGTATACTGGCTTCCTCCGGCCTGGCACAGCAGCCGGGCCGGGTAGAAGAGCAGAAAGATCCGCTGATTGAGTCGCTGCAGCGGCTGCGCGCAGCCTATCAGGGTTCCGGAATGGCACAGAACGGTGAGAAAAGAGGGATTAAAACCACTGCTCCGGGCTTCAGGGTGCAGGTATATTCGGGTGCTGACCGTAGTCAGGCGTATGCCGAGCAGGCCCGGTTTAAGCGTATTTTCCCGAATATAGAAACCTATATCAGCTATGAAGAGCCCAATTACAGGGTGAAAGCAGGCGACTTTACGAGCCGCAGCGAAGCACAGGAATTGATGAATGCCCTGAAGAAAAACTTCACTTCGGTATTTTTATTTTCTGAAACGATTAACGTTGAATACTGAGCAGCATTCAAAGAGATATGATGTTAAAAGAAACCATACAACAACTGGCCCACTCCGTTTTTCCGGAGGTGGTGGCGCACCGCCGGCACCTGCATGCACATCCTGAGCTGTCTTTTGAAGAGTTTGAAACAGCTGCCTACATCAAAACGCAGCTGGATAAAATGGGGATCTCCTGGCAGGCAATGGCCAATACCGGCGTAGTAGGCCTTATCCGCGGCAATAAGCCGTCAGACGAGGTGGTTGCCCTTCGTGGGGACATCGATGCGCTGCCGATTCAGGAAGTGCCGGGCCGGGAATACGGTTCCTGCCGGGAAGGAGTGATGCATGCCTGCGGGCATGATGTGCATACATCCTCCCTGCTGGGTGCCGCCAGTATCTTAAACAGCCTGAAAGACGAGTTTGCCGGCACCGTAAAACTGATTTTCCAACCGGCTGAAGAAAAGCTGCCAGGCGGGGCCAGTATCATGATCAAAGAAGGGGTACTGGAAAACCCCAGGCCGTCAGCAGTGGTCGGTCAACACGTTATGCCTTCGCTGGAAACAGGTAAAATCGGTTTCCGCTCAGGGAAATACATGGCTTCTTCGGATGAGCTGTATGTCACCGTCCGGGGAAAAGGTGGCCATGGGGCCCAGCCTCAGCAAAATATTGATCCGGTTGTGATTACCGCGCACATCATCACCGCTCTGCAGCAGGTGGTGAGCCGCATGGCTGATCCCCGTATACCTACCGTACTGTCATTCGGTAAAGTCATCGCCAATGGCGCGACCAATGTCATACCAAATGAAGTGTACCTGGAAGGCACCTTCCGTACGTTGGATGAGCACTGGCGTGAGGACGCCCTGGAAAGAATGAAAAAACTGGCAGAGGGGATAGCCGGAAGTATGGGTGCAGTCTGTGAATTTGAGATACGCCGGGGATACCCGTTCCTCGTCAATGAAGAGAAGCTGACCGCCACCGTAAGGGGGTATGCCGAGGAATATATGGGGAAAGAACAGGTGGTTGACCTGGAACTTTGGATGGCGGCGGAGGATTTTGCCTACTACTCCCAGGAGGCAGACGCCTGCTTTTACCGGTTGGGTACCGGCAATGAAAGCCGGGGTATCCGTTCAGCGGTGCATACGCCCACCTTTGATGTGGATGAGCAGGCGCTGACCCACAGCACCGGCCTGATGGCCTATATCGCTTTACGCCGTTTAGGAAATTGACCATAACGAAATGAGTGGCTGATCCGGCAGATGTTATACCCGCCGGATCAGCCTTTTTATCCGTTTACCATTTATCAGAGAACAGCCATGATACGTTACTTAAACGAGATAACTGACCCATTAACGCACCAGATCAGCCGCTGGACCTATAACCAGCTGATGGAATGGGGAGTCCCCCATCAATGGGCCGCTTTCACAAACTTTATCGCTTTATTGACAATGGTGGTCATCTTGGTGTATGTGCTGCAATATACGGTGCGCTCCATCCTGAAAACCATCCTGCAGCGGGTCGCTGCGTCTTCCAAACTGTTATTTTTCCGGTATTTACTGAAGAACCGGTTTGCGCATTTCCTGGCACTTATTGCACCCTTCAGCCTGGTGAAGAACGCCATTCCTGTTGTATTTTCGGACTTCCCCGGCTGGATCAGGCCACTGGATGCAGTGACCGAGATTTATATGGTATTTATGCTGGTATGGATGCTGATGGCCATTATCCGGTCAGGCTCCGATGTGCTGCGTGAAAAACCGGCCTTCCGTGATAAGCCTATGGAAAGTTACCTGCAGGTGGTGCGGATGGTGTTATTCCTCTTCGGAGCGGTCTACCTTTTCTCGGTGCTGACCGGCAAATCCCCCGTTGCCTTTTTTACGGCGATGGGTGCAGCATCCGCCATCCTGCTGCTGATGTTCAGGGATACGATCATGGGGTTCGTAGCCAGCATACAGGTGACCACCAACGATATGGTCCGGATCGGCGACTGGATCACGATGCCCAAGTACGGGGCCGACGGGGATGTCGTCGAAATCAACCTGACCACGGTGAAGGTGCAGAACTTTGATAAAACCATCACTACGATTCCCACCTATACACTGATATCGGATTCTTTTCAGAACTGGCGGGGAATGTCTGATTCGGGAGGACGGCGTATCAAACGGGCGTTGACCATCAGGCAGAACAGTATCCGTTATATTGCCGATGAGGAGCTGTCGCGTTTCAAAAAGATACAGGGTATCCACGATTACATAGAGGAGCGGCAGGCGGAGATCGACGCACATAATAAGCGGATCGGTGCCGACCGCAGTGTGCCCGTAAACGGGCGTAACCTCACCAATGCCGGCCTGTACCGGAAGTACATAGACTGGTATCTCCGGAATCATCCCGGCACCCATAAGGGCATGACGATGATGGTGCGGCAGCTGGCGCCGACAGAAGTGGGACTGCCGCTGGAGTTGTATGTATTTACCAATACGGTAAAATGGGTAGAATATGAATATATCATGGCAGACATTTTTGATCACCTGATCGCGGCCGTATCCTACTTTGATCTTCAGATCTTTGAGCGGACGACCGGTACCTCCCCTGCAATCTTCGTAGAAAAAGTGTAATTTTACCTGTCTGAAAAATGCCGTGCCGTGATTAAGCAGGAAACCGTAGATAAAATTCTGGACACTGTCCGCGTGGAAGAGGTGATCGGGGATTTTATTGATCTGAAGAAACGCGGTACCAGCCTGATCGGATTGTGCCCGTTTCATAATGAAAAAACCCCTTCTTTCAACGTATCTGTCAGCAAAGGCATTTATAAATGTTTTGGCTGCGGGGCAGGGGGGGATGCCGTGCGTTTTGTGATGGAACACGAAAAGTATTCGTATCCGGAGGCGTTACGCTACCTGGCAAAGAAGTACAACATTGAAGTAGAGGAAACCGAGCGGACCACCGAGCAACTCGCGCTGAACGACCAGCGTGAGAGCCTGCTCATCGTTACCAACTGGGCAGCTAAGTTCTTCCGGGAAACCCTGTGGGAAACAGGAGACGGCCGGGCCATTGCGCTCAGTTATTTCCGGGAGCGGGGTTACCGGGACGACATCATTCAGAAATTTGAACTGGGCTATTCCCCGGATGCCTGGGAAGCGATGTCCGGTGCGGCCACCGCAGCCGGTCACAACACCCGGTTTCTGGAAGAAACCGGACTGGTTGTCCGTCGGGATGACGGTTCGGTATACGATCGTTTCCGCGGGCGGGTCATGTTTCCCATTCATAACCTGACGGGGCGGGTACTGGGCTTTGGCGGGCGCACACTGAAGACAGATAAAAAGGTACCCAAGTATGTCAATTCCCCGGAAAGCCTGATTTATCACAAATCGGATGTACTATATGGCCTTTATTTTGCTAAAAAGGCTATTTTGACGGCTGACAACTGTTACCTGGTTGAGGGGTATGCGGATGTGATCTCCATGCACCAGGCAGCGGTAGAAAATGTCGTTGCGTCGTCAGGTACATCACTTACCCCGGGGCAGATACGCCTTATTGCGCGGTATACCCGGAATGTTACGATCCTGTATGATGGTGATGCGGCAGGCATCAAGGCCTCCCTGCGGGGGACCGATATGTTGCTGGAAGAGGGCCTCAACGTAAAGGTACTGCTCTTCCCTGACGGGCATGACCCCGATTCGTATATCCATAAGGTAGGTGCGGAGGCCTTTCGTGCGTATGTGGACACCAATCGGCAGGATTTCATCTTCTATAAAACACAGGTGTTACTGCAGGATGCAGGGACGGACCCCGTCCGCCGTGCGGAAGTGATCCGGGAGGTTGTGGAAAGTATTGCACTGATACCTGACCAGATCAAGGCATCCGTATTTATCCGGGAGTGCAGTACCCTGCTCGATATGGAGGAGCGTATTCTGATCAATGAGCTGAACAAAATCAGGCAGGCGCGGCTACGGAAAGGGCAGAAAGGCCCACTGTCCCCCGGTTCCCATCCGGAGATACCCCCCGCCGACCTGCTGGCGGAGCCGGAGGAAGAAACGCCGGATGAGGGGGTCCAGTCAGACATATTGCAGGAACGGGAGATTATCCGCCTGTTGCTTCACTATGGCAATCTCCCCGCTTACTGGGAACAAAACGGGGCCATTCCCATCGCCCCCTTTATATTTGCCGGATTGTCTGATATGACGTTTGAAGACGAAGTCTGCCGGGAAATAGCTGCGGTATATGAAGCCTATTTTGAGCGGGAGGAAATACCTGAAAACCGTATATTTATTTCCCATGCCAACCGTGCGGTAGCTGACCTGTCGGTGTCGCTGCTGTCGTCACCGTACAGCCTCAGTCCGAACTGGAATGACGAGAAGCGCAAAATATACGTGGCCGGAGAAAGCGATAACCTGAAGGCGGCTGTATTGGGAGCCATGTACCGGCTGAAAAAGCGGAAAGTAGAAAAGCATATGCAGCGTGTACGGGAAGAACTGAACCTGGAGCCGGATGCAGCTAACCAGGAGATTCTGCTGGATAAATACCAGCGACTGAAGCGTGCGGAACGTGAAATTGCCGGTTTTCTGGGAAGCGTCGTCGTGAAATGAAGCAGCAGGCAACCCATTTACAAACGGGCAGGGACGGAGAGGACGCCGCAGGCCGTTTTCTGCAGCGTCAGGGATGGGTGTTATTGGCCCGTAACTGGCGTTATAAACACCTGGAAGTGGATCTTATTGCCAAGGATGGTGATGTGCTGGTGTTTGTGGAAGTGAAAACCCTGACCAGCGCGGCATACGGACTCCCTTATGAAGCAGTAACCTGGCAGAAGCAGCAGAAGCTGGACCGTGCGGCAAATAGTTATATCAGGCAGAACCATTACGAAGGAGAGATCCGTTTTGATATAATTTCTATTTTTGCCAATGGTACCGATAATTATAATATCCGGCATATCCGGGATGCCTTCTGGCCGGAGTGAGGGACGAGAGCCAGGAATCAAGAGTAAAGAGCCAAGAGCGGGGGACGGACAATAAACAACGAAGAAGCATGATACTGAAAAAAATAACGTTATTTTTTATGGTGCTGTGCGGCATCGCTGCCTGTCATACGCAGCGGAAAGCCAGCAGCCTGATTTTTAAGTCGCCGGAAGCCGGGACGCGGGTGAGTCGCGGAGACCATGTTTTGCTGAAACTCCGCTTTCCCGAAAGTGATGCTGCGATTGACTCTGTCGTTTACCTGTTGGATAACCGGATCGTGGCCGCGCGTACCGACAGTACTGCCGTGACGCTGCGGACAGATACCCTATTGCCGGGAAACCGTTCTCTGGCTGCCAGGTTATACCAGGATGGCAAGGAAAAAGAGGCCTTCAGCAATGTGGTGATTGTGGCCGCTGAAGCTCCTGAACAGCGTAGCTTTTCGGTTGTGCGAACTTTCCCGCACGACCGGACTGCCTTTACCCAGGGATTGGAATTTCATGATGGTATTTTCTATGAGAGTACCGGCGAATTTGGTCACTCCACCCTGAGGAAGGTGGATCCGGAGACCGGCAAGGTCCTTGGACAAGTAAAGCTGAAAGACAATCAGTTCGGGGAAGGATTAACGGTCGTGGAGGACAAGATCATCCAGCTTACCTGGCAAAACGGGATCGGGATCGTTTACGACAAACATACCCTGAAACAACTTTCTGAATTTCCGTACCAGTCCAGCAAGGAAGGGTGGGGGCTTTGTTTCGATGGCCGGAGGCTCATCAAATCGGATGGAACAAACCGCCTGTATTTCCTGAATAAGGATACGTATCGTGAAGAGGGGTCGGTGGAAGTGTACAATCACCGCGGACCGGTGGAGTCGCTGAACGAATTGGAGTTTATCAACGGGAAAGTATACGCAAATGTATACCTGCAGGATATCATTGTTATTATCAATCCGGAGACCGGAGAAGTGGAAGGTGAGTTGAACCTGATCGGGCTGCTGCCACAGAAGGACCGGGATGACCAGACCGATGTGCTGAACGGAATTGCTTACGACCGGAAAGGCGACCGGCTCTTTGTGACCGGCAAAAAGTGGAACACGATGTTCCAGATCCGGGAGCTGCCGCGTAACTAGCTCATTAAGTCGCGGATATCGTCTGCGGTAAGAGATTTCATGAAGCTTTCCTCCGTGGTGATCATCGTATCCGCAATCTCCTTTTTCCGGTTCTGCAACGCCAGGATTTTCTCTTCCACCGTATCTTTGGTGATGAATTTGTAAATAAATACATTGCGTGTCTGTCCAATACGGTGGGTCCGGTCAATGGCCTGCTGTTCGACGGCAGGGTTCCACCACGGATCCAGGATAAATACATAGTCCGCTTCCACCAGGTTCAGCCCTACCCCACCGGCCTTAATGGAGATCAGGAATAGCTTGACGTCGTTGTTCCGGCGGAAATCTTCTACCACCGTTTCCCGGTTCCGGGTTGATCCGTCGAGATAAGCATACCGGATATGTTCCCGGTCAAAATGTGCACGGTAGATGTCCAGCTGTTTCACGAACTGGGAGAATACCAGTACCTTATGCCCCCTGTCGAGTACATTCTGTAAGGTATGGATCACGTTCTCAAACTTTCCGGCGCCACCCGTATAACCAGGATCGGTCATTTTGGGATGGTTGGCCAGCAGCCGCAGCCGGGTCAGTCCCTGCAGCATCTGTATGTGCGACCTGGCCGGTATCGCCTGCCCTAAATGATCCAGGATAGCGTTCCGGTATTCTGATTTGGTTTTCTCATATAACTCCGACTGCTCCTCATCCATTTTACAGAAAAAGAGTTGTTCCGTTTTCGGGGGCAGCTCCCGGGCTACCTGGCTTTTCGTGCGTCGCAACACAAAGGGTTTGATGAGTGCCTGTAACCGGCGTGCCTGCTCCTCATCTTTTTTCTTTTCGATCGGTATTACAAACTGGTTCCGGAAGTAGCTGTGACTGCCCAGCAATCCGGGGTTCAAAAAAGCCATCTGGGGCCATAGGTCGGCGACCGAGTTTTCCACCGGTGTGCCACTCAGGGCCAGGCGGTGTTTGCCACTCAGGGAGCGGATGGCCTTAAACGACTTGGATGACGGGTTTTTGATATTCTGGCTTTCATCCAGAATGATATAATGGAAATGGAA
>CAZJKM010000091.1:0-11388 GCA_964546645.1 uncultured Sphingobacteriaceae bacterium | reverse complement strand
CCGGGCAGTCCCATGGTTATCCCACGGTTATTCCCCACCAGCTCAATGGTCAGCGTATTATCTTTCGTTTCATCGAAAGCCGGACTGGGCATCCACCGTATCCGGATCGGCATGTCATAAATACCTGGCAAGAACGTCAGGAGATGGCCCGGCGTCAGTACCTCGTAATCGATCCCTTCCCGGATGCCGTTGCCCGGCACCAAGCGGAATTCCACCTCGACGGCCTGCGTTTGCGGTGCCGAGCTCAGGTATACCTGGTAGGTCCGCAGCACGGTTGCCTGGTAATTGACGGTAGCCGTGCTGGCTTCATTGTCCATGATATGGATAAATGCCTGATCAAACGGTTTGTGTTCCTCCTTTCCGCAGGACAGCAGCACGCCGGCCAGCAGGAAGAGGATACCATATCTTATGTTACAGCTGTTCATGTTCTCGCTAATTATATCCGGGGTTGGGTACCATGTTCTTGTTCGTCTGCAGTTCACGCAGGGGAATGGGTAACACAAAACGATCGTTCGGATAGGACAGTTCTTTCATCTGTGCTGTCGACCGGCTGTCACGGACGACGGATACGCCCCTCCGGGCAAGATCAAAAAAGCGATGACCTTCAAAACAAAGTTCCCGCATACGCTCTTCCTCAATTATTTTACCTAACAGCACCACATCGGTTTCCGGCACCTGCACTTCTATGACCGGCTTTTGTACGGCTCTTGCCATAATCTGTCTGACATCCGCGGCGGCTTCCCGGAGCAAACCCTTGCGTACATACGCCTCGGCCCGGTTCAGGTACATCTCAGATACCCTCAATACAATCGGGTTGTAATACTGTCGCTCGCTGTCAGCACTGTTTTGTATTACATTGAATTTGTTAGTATAATAGTCATGTGCTATCGTGGTCCCGCCACCTGAAACCGTGAAACTGAACATCAGCTCACGAAGACGGATGTCATTGGAGTCCGTATAGTGCGCTGCCAGTTTATCCGCCATCGAAGCTACCGGTATGATATAAGATACAGAACCGTTGACATCGGTTGTAAGCACATTATAAAATGTCAGCAGGGAACTGCTTTTATCCGTACCATTCAGTCTGAATATGGCTTCTGCTTCCGGACTGTTCAGCTGGCGGAACATATCCACATAGGCCTGCCCCTCTGCCAGCGGAATCCGGGAAATCACTTCACCGGCGTGCCGGATGGCATTGTCCCAGTCACCTTTATACAGGTACACGCGCGACAGCAGGCCTTGTACGGCTTCCACCGAAGCAAAGTACTGCTTCATGTTTGCCGGACGGACATTCCTTCGGGTGTCGCCAAAGAGCGTCTCTGCCTGCTGTAAGTCTGAAATAACAGCATCATACACTTCCTTCACCGGCTTACGGGATACATTGTCATCCGGTCCGGGGGTCCTTGTCAGCACCGGCACACCCAGGTGCGAAGCATCCGTGGTATATCCATACGGCTGCGCATACACCCGTACCAGGTCAAAATGGCAAAGTGCCCTCAGGAACAGGGCTTCTGCCCGATAATACACCAGTTCATCCCGGTATTCCGGAAATTTTCTCTCCAGGTCAGGCAAATAAAACAGCACATTATTGATGTTTGCCAGTGCTTCAAAAATATCGGACCACATCTGGCCGACAATACCCGCTTCGTCTTCCGGTAACGCATTGAAATTATATACCTGCCGAAGTGTTTCCGTCGCCCTGCTTACGTCCAGGGACAATCCATCCCCGACTATTTCCGGATAGCTGTAAAAGCGGGAGGAGTAGTAATGATAGGTGGTGCTATACATGCCATAGACAGCCGCCCGTATACCGTCCATATCCGAAAACAGCACCGGAATGGTGGTCCGTCCGACCGGTGTCACTTCCAGAAACCGGGAGCATCCGGCCAGGGTGATCATAACCCATATTCCTGTATAGATAACTGCTTTTTTTAAGCTCATGTTATATCTTCTTACATCCTCACATTAATACCCACAGAAACAGTCGTTTCCATCGGATAGCCACTGATGGCCTGCTTATACGAATTTCGGTTACGCTGGTCATACGGTGTCCAGATTCCGATATTATCCAATAGCAGGTTCACACTCGCATCCTTAACCCCCAACCGGTTGGCCAGATTTCTGCCGAGGCCGTATCCCAGTGACACATTTTTCATCCGCAGGTACGTCTTGTTATAGAGATAACGGGTCGAATTCCGGGTCGAGTTGGCGTTTGCCTGCTGCCATAAAGGCTTCGGTGCCAGCGCCAGGTCTCCCGGCTTCTGCCAGCGGTCCAGCTGGTTTACCGACTGATTGTCTTCCATCAGGTGATATCCGTCTGACGATACGTTCCGTCCGAAGGAGGTAAACCCGTAGCCGCCTACGCCAAAAATGGCCAGTATATTGAGCGACCAGTTATCATAAGATAACATATTGGTAAGGCCACCCGCAAACAAGGGTGACGCATTGCGGTAGGGCACTCGGTCTGCCGTATTGTAAGTACGCGTCAGGTTACCGGCGGCATCGTACCACAGGGGAGATCCATCCCGCGGATCCACCCCCGCCCAACGCACCAGAAAATAGGTGCCCAAATCCTGGCCCTCCATCCATATCTGATCTTCTCTTGTTTTCGGAATACCGTAAGCAAGCTCCAGCAACCGGTTTCGGTTATGGGATATGTTTGCACTGGTTGTCCACTGGAAACGCGGCTTACGGACATTCACTGACTCGATGGTGAGTTCCACTCCCTTGTTTTCCGTTGTGCCCAGGTTACGCCACACCCGGGTATCCCCCGTAGTGCGGGAAACATCCAGTTCAGACAACAGGTCTACCGTTTTTTTATGGTACACTTCCAGGTCCATATCCAGCCAGTGGCCGAGTTGCACCCGCACACCGGCATTAGCCATATAGGCCCGCTCCCAGCTCAGCGTTCGATTCCATACGGCGGCCATGACCGAGCCACTCTGGCCCGCGTAATTGCTGGACGTACCGTATGTATACAGCCCCGACGCCTGAATGGATCCCAGACGGGAGTTACCGTTCGTGCCATAAGAAGCTTTCAGTTTCAGGATGCGGACCAGAGCACTATTGAAGAACGACTCATTGTGGATGTTCCAGGAGGCTCCGGCTGCGTAAAACGTACCCCAGCGAACATCCTCCCCGAAATCAGAGTTTCCGTCCTGACGCCAGTTAGCAGAAAAAAAGTATCGGTCATCGTAATTATAATTTCCCTGTCCGAAAAACGAAGCCCGCCTGACCTCATTGGCCGAACTTCCCCCGTTTTCCCGTCTGGATGCATAGCTCACCTCTTTGATATGGTCGTTGGCAAATCCGGCACCATAAGCGGTCATCGTCCGGTTTTGCTGGGTGCTGATTTCCATCCCTAACAAACCACCCACACTGTGTTTACCGAATTTTCTGTTGTAATTGAGCCGCTCAATGGCAGACCACGCCAGCACATTGACATGGTTCCGGTACGCGTATCCAACCGGTACGCCACCGATCAGATCCCATCCCGACCAGTTGGAACGAGCGGCATACCGTTCTTCATGGCCGCTCTGGAAATTAGCACCAAACTGGTTGCTCAGCTTCAGTCCTTCCAGAATATCATAATCCAGGATCAGATTATTGACGGTGTAAAACGTACGTTGCCGATCGTCGTTCTGCTCCCGCTCAGCGACCGAGTTGAAAAAACGGCGCCGGACGGTCTGCCCGAAAAAAGAGCCGTCATTTGCTGTCCGCCGGTCAACATAGTCGAGCCATTGCCGGAAAGAACCATCAGGGTTATAAGGCGACACAATAGGCAAAAACTCATAATAGTCATTCCCCGGATTGAACATATCATTCTGATTGTAGGATGCCGACACATTCAGGTTCAACGACAGTTTTTTTGCCAGTCTGAAATCCAGGTTACTGCGCAGGGCAAACCGTTGCTGCAGGTTCCCTTTCACCGTCTGTTCGGTTGCAAAATATTCGCCGGAGAGAAAATAGCTTGTCTTTTCCGAACCGCCATCCACACCGATATTACTTTGAAGATAGGTACCCGTTCCGTAGAAGACATCGGTCCAGTTGGTGCTGGTAGCACTGTACGGGCTGCCGGGCAGGTCCTGGAACGGGAAAAATGTGAGGTCACTGTTTTCCGGCAGATTCAGGTACGACTCTTTGGCGAGTTCCATATACTGGGCGGCATCCAGTGTTTTGAACAGGGTGGACTGGTTGATACGGGCCAGCCCATAGCGCGCAGATGCCCGGAAGGACGGATCTCCCTGCCGCCCTTTTTTGGTAGTGATCAGGATGACGCCATTCGCGCCATCCGCACCGTATATGGAGGCCATCGTTGCATCCTTAAGTACGGTAATACTCTCAATATCATCGGGATTGAGATACGACAGCGGACTGACCGACGTGTTCATACCCGGGATCATATTAGTACGGTCGCCGGTAAACACCCGGATGCCATCTACAATCCACAGCGGCTCGTTGGAGGCCGACATAGAGGCTGTTCCCCGCACCCGCAGGTTCATTCGTGGACGTGTGCTGACGGCACCGTCTGAATTAAAGTCAATTTGCAGACCGGGCACCAGCCCTTCCAGCAGGTTATCCACGCGTTGTACAGGCAGGTTTTTTAGCTGAGCGCCGCTCACCTGATAGGCGCTTCCGACCATGTCCGACCGTTTCTGTTGCAGACCGTACGCACCGACGATCACCGTTTCTTCCAGCATGTTGTCCGCTTCCGCCAATTGTACGTTCAGGATTTCCCCCTGGTCCGTTTGCCGCTCCGCCGATTCCATTCCCACAAACGAAAACACCAGCACCGGATACGTCCCGGCCGGAATGTTCAGGGCATACTCCCCCTGCTCATTGGCCTGGACGGGCGGTACCCCACCCCCTTTTACCATAACGGTTGTGCCGGGCAGCGGGTGGTTGGCCATATCGGTTACCCTACCGCGGATCACGCGGACGCCGGGTTGCCGGCTGCCCGGCCGGAGCTTTCCCTCCGACACCGGTTTAATAATGATAACTTTCCCATCTACCTCGTAGGTCAGCTCAGCCGGCCTGAGGATGGCGGTCAGCACCTCCGCCACTGTCCGGTCTTTTGCCTCTACGGATACCGGCGCCTTGCCCTGCAGGTCGTCATTCCGGTATAAATACGTGTAGCCGGTGAGCTTTTCAAGCCGGACAAAAGCTTCCTGCAAGGATACTGCTTTCATGGATACGCTGATCCGGTTTCCCGGGACCACCTGTCCGGCACCGACCGAAATGCTCACCAGCACCAGTAACAGGGCCGGTACCAGCGTCCTGTTACCCCACACGCACCACACTCCCTCCCATAGTTGTTTCTTCACCATATCTATTCTGATCACTCTCTTTCCGCTTGCTGCACGTATAACGTATTTCCTTCCCGGCGGAACGCCACACCCCCCAGTTTCTCAAATTTACGCAGGATGTCTGCGAGCGGATCGTGGATCGCCATCTTCCCACTCACCCGTATCTGCCCGACACCATCTGAGGTCAGCTTTACCTCCAGGTCATGCCAGCGGCCCAGCTCACGGATGACGCTGCCCAATGGCTGATCACTGAACTGGAACCAGCCGTCTTTCCAGGCAATGGCCTGCGCTGCATCCACTGTCTCCACCACAATGTTCCCACCGTCCCCACTGATCCGGGCCTGCTCGCCCGGGATGAGGATCTGCTCCTGCCCGGTTCCCTTCACCCGTACGGCCACCTTCCCGCTTACCAGTGTAGCCAGTACGGTCATTTCTGACGGGTATGACCGTATGCTGAACTGTGTACCCAGGACATTCACCTGCATGTTGTCCGTCTCCACGACAAAGGGCCGGCCGGCATCGCCTGCTATCTCAAAGTACCCTTCCCCCGTCAGGCTAACCCTTCGTTCGGTCGCCGGAAAGGCAGACGGGAACCGCAGCACGGATCCGGCATTGAGGTAGACAACCGATTGGTCCTGCAGCATCACTTTATATTGGTTCCGTGCCGGCACAATCAGCTCATTCAATGCCGGGACCGGATCACTGCCGGGTTCCCACAGGTCATCCCCGCGCTGCCCTAACAATGCTTCTACCACAGCTTCTTCCAGCGTATCCAATATCAGTTCCTTTCCTGATGCCGTTTTCAGCCGCACCGGCTCCTTCGGCCGGGTCTCTGTTCCGATTCCCGGGGCATCGGTGCCTCCGGGCCGCAGCAACAGCAGTCCTACCACCAATGTCACCAACAACACGGCGGCAGCCATGAGCGTCCAACGGACCATCCGGTAACTCCCGGACGGGTGGCGTTGCGTCTTTGCTATGGCCGCTTCCGGATCAAAGGAAGCCAGCAGGCGCAATGCTTCACTGGTCTGCCGCCTGTCATCCAGCTGGTCAGCCAGTTCCCGGATCCGGCTATCTTCCCGGATCCATGTTTCCACCTGTCGCTGCTCCTGTTCGCTGAGCTGTCCGGCCTTATAACGCACCAGCCACTCCGCCAACAAAAACGGGTTTTTATTATCCATTCTTCGGGTTTTTGAATCCTATTACAGTTGAGTGGGTAAAAAGGATTAGTGGGGAAGTGCTTTTTTTCAAAAATTCCTGAAAAAGCCCTGCATCAGCCACAGCAGCAGCGGATAGAGGTCTTTCAATTCCGCTCGCAGCTGCTTTTTGGCATTGTTCTTATGAACCTTGACCGTATTGACGCTGATAGCCAGCAGGTCCGCAATCTCAGGGTTGCTCTTTTGCTCAAAGTAGGCCAGCCGGAATACTTCGCCGGTCTTATCCGGAAGCTGATTCACGGCCCGGAGGATGTGACGGTACATTTCCGCACGGACGATGTCCCGGAAAAGGGAGCCATCCGTATCACTTTCCATCCGGCGCTGCCCCAGGTCTTCCAGCACAGCACCCCGCAGCTGCGAGGTATTGCGGACATTGATACAGCCGTTACGCACCGCCTTATACAGGTAATGACGGAGGTGCAAATCGCCCGAAAAGAGGATACCCCCCTGCTGGTCTTCCAGCAACCGGACAAACACATTCTGCACGACGTCCTCTGCTTCGGCATGGCCCGCCAGGTACTTCATAGCAAAGAAACAGAGTGCCTGGTAGTAGGTCCTGTATACTTCCTTCCATTGCTCCTGTGACTTACCCGATACTGCCCTTGCATCAGACATGATGATTTATTTTTGCAAAAGTAGCTATTCAGCTTGAAATTCAGGTTACCGGTCAAACCGCTGCAGCTGTTTCAGCAGAGTGGCAAAATCCTTCGGGTAGGGTGCCTCCAGCTGGTATTGCCGGCCATCGATGGTAAAGTCCAGCCGGTAGGCATGGAGCGCGAACCGTTTCATAATGGGCTGTTCTTCCTGATCCTTTCCCAGGTGATACCCTCTCTTTATCTGCGAAAGAAAGATCGGTTTACCCCGGTATAACGTGTCTCCCACGATAGCCGCCCGCTGTGAGGCCAGGTGAATGCGGATCTGGTGCATCCGGCCGGTTACCGGACGGCATTCCACCAGGGTCGCGTGTTTAAAGTACTCCAGGGAGTTGAACCAGGTTTCAGCCGGCTTACCGTTGGCCCGGTCGATCGTCACATTTTTATTCCCCAGGTTGAGGATGGGATAATCCACTTTCAGGTTTTCAAATACATGCGTCCCGTTGATGATGGCATGGTACGTTTTAGCCACCCGTCGCCGCTCAAACTCGATGGACACCAGCCGGTAGGTTTCCGGGTTGCGCGCAATCAGCAACAGCCCGGAGGTTTCTTTATCAATGCGGTGGCAGATCTGCGCATCGGGGTCATATTGCTTTGCCAGGCGAAGCACATTCACTTCCCCGCCTTCCCGTTCATCCAGTGAACTCAGGAAAGGAGGTTTGTTAATCGCAATGATCTGGTCGTCTTCATGGATAATGAGGTCCCTGAATTTAGGTAGTTTCACTACCCGTCCCGCTGTTTCCGTCATGGCGCAAAGATACTCAGATCATCCGGGATGTACAATGAGGGTATTGAACAGAATGTACGCTCGAATAATCGACCTGATGAATATAATCTTCATCTGCTTTCCGGACAGAGGGAGTGACTAAATCGTTGTCTTTAAATTTTAATACCTTTGCGCTGTGGCTTTATTAACCATCAATGTCACGGCTAATTGAAAGCGACTTTACATTTGCATTGTTTAAACTATTCATGATGAAGAAATCATTCCTATTTTTATTACTGAGTGGCTCCCTGTCAGCATGTACTCAATCCAACATCCAACATCCGATGATCAAAGAAATCCAGCCCTCAGCTACCACCGGAAGCTCGCAGGCCGTCGTCGTGGATCACGTTCCTCTGGCACATACGGCACAATTCCTGCCTTTAACGAAAGAAGGTACACTTGTCGGGGAAAAAGACCTCTCAAAGCAAATCGACCAGGTATTCAACAATATTTCACTGGCGCTGAAAGAAGCCGATTCAGACCTGGACCAGGTTGTCAAGGTTAATGTTTATCTGTCAGAAGAAGGTCTTCTCCCGGAAGTCCAAAAAGCATTCAGCCGGCAGTTCAACAAAGGGAATAAGCCTGCAGTAAGCTTTGTAACCGGAGACCTTTCCCATCCCGATGCCGCTGTCGCCATGGATGCTATTGCCGTGTCCGGACTGGATACAGGTGATCAGGTACGTTATTTGAACTCGCCGGGACTGTATACATTATCCAAAGGAGCACATGTTTCCGTATTACCGGCCGGCGGTGTGACTTACGTTTCGGGACAGGCAGACAAGGGGGATCTCACTGAAGCTACCCGCGGCACCATCGGGCAGTTAGATGCTACGCTGAAGTTTCTGGGAATTGAGAAAGACCAGGTCATCCAGATCAAGTCGTTCATGCAGCCGATGACGGATGTACATATTGTGGAAGAGGAATTTGCCCGTTTTTTTGAAGGCTCCACCATTCCGCCATTAGTCTTTGTCGACTGGGTCAGCCAGGATCCGGTCATTGAGATAGAACTGATCGCCGCTTCACCGGCAGACACCACAAAGGCAGCGGATCAGATGAGTTTCCTTACGCCTCCGTTTATGACCGGGTCTCCTATATACAGCAAGGTTGCGCAAATCAATCATGGTAAAAAATTCTATGTATCGGCGCTGCATGGGATCTCTGATGATCCCGAAAAACAGACGGAGGAAATATTTGCATCCCTGAATGACCTGTTACCTGCCGTCGGCAGCGATTTTACCCATCTGGGAAAAGCAACCTATTACGTTGCAGATGAGGGGACCAGTGCTGCACTTAATAAAATCAGGCCAAATTTCTATGACCCCAAACGACCTCCTGCTGCTTCTAAAGCGCCGGTAAAAGGTGTCGGAAAAGGTATGGGTATCAATATTGATATGATTGGGGTTGTAAAAGAATGATAAGAAATTCTGCCCCTGAGCATATACATTATACCGTATACGAACCGGAGGCAACTTCTGCCAAAGCAGCCATCCTCCTGTTGCATGGTATGCAGGAACATAGCGGAAGATATGAGGATTTCGCGAATTATTTAAAAGAGCACGGTTATGCTGTACTGACTTATGATCATGCGGGGCATGGGCGCACAGCGAAAACAAAAGAGCAATTGGGGTTCTTCCACAGGAAAAAGCCGGGCAGCCTGTTGGTGTCGGAAGCGATACGCATGGCTTACTTCATGCAGCACCGCTTCCCCGGCGTACCCCGGATCCTGATGGGACATTCCATGGGATCGTTTGTTGCCCGGCTCCTATTAAAGAAATCCGCATCCCTCTTTGAAGGTGCCATCCTCATGGGCACGGGCGGACCGAATCCGCTGGCAGCGCTATTTCGCCCTGTACTGTGTATGGCCAACCTTTTCGCACCGGAAAAACGCAGTAAATGGCTGAATCATCTTTTTTCAGCCATCAACAACCAAAAATTCAGGCACGAAAAACCGAATGACGGCATCAATTGGTTAAGTGCAGACATAGCGAACAGAAAAGCCTTTCTCGCAGACGAGCTTTGTGGCACGGGTTTCAGCAACAATGCGTTCTTTGGCCTTATCTCTATGAATGTCAGGGCTACCCGGTCAAACTGGGCAGACAACATCCCCTCCGGGTTCCCGTTGCTGTTTGTCAGCGGTTCCGATGATCCCATAGGTGATTTCGGTAAAGGCGTGGAAAAGACCGCCAACGGGTTACGGGACGGTGGATTTGAGCGGGTCGATAGCAGGATCTATCCCGGGATGCGCCATGAGATCCTTAATGAGGCCGACCGGCAGCTGGTTTACAAGGATATTCTTGAATGGCTGACTATTACAACAACAGGTACAGCGTGATACGGCGTTCCCTGTTAGAGGCTGTACCCGAATGAAATGTACGGCAGATAGGGTATAAACTCATTTCCACGCAGGATCGGTGAGAATCCTACCCGGAACAGAAATCCTCCATCCACCGGTTGCCTGCGATAGCCCATGGTCAGTGTGCCCATAAGCTGGTTGTCCTTCTCTATCTCAATCCGCTCATTGGGTGTAGCCCATCCCCCCTCATCGTCGTAATCATAATATATATGTCGATCACGCGTATTCAGGTAAGTGGCTCCGCCCCCCATCTCAAAATAATTGCCGTTCTTCCCAAGAAAATACGTCAATTGCACCGGCAGGGCAAAAAGCTGATGATCATCCAGCGCCGTATAACCAACCCCGGCCCTCATTCCCCAGCCATTGCGGGTTTGCCTGAAACGGGTATCATAGTTCAGGGAATAATACAAACCCGGCCCACCGGCTTCTGCATAAAACGATTGCGGACGCTGGCCCGGTTCAAATATATCCTGCTTCTTCTCCTGGGCAGTCACCCCGGTCAAAACGAATAAGCTTAAGATCACCAAGAATATTCTCATACTTTTTTACGAAGATAACGGTCTTACAACAATTATGCCATCGCAAACATAATTGCGGACAGGGCATTATAGGTAAATCTCAACCCTACACTTTTATATACGTTTACGATTCGCCGGATGGCAGTTTAATTTCTCCCAGATAGGTAATATCCTTTACATCAAAAGGGGTTTCCTGGTAGACAAAATAATTCAGCCAGTTATTAAACAACAGATTGGCATGACCGGCCCAACGAACAACAGGCTTATTCTTCGGATCGTCATTGGCATAATAATACGCAGGAACATCAATCTGATGCCCCTTTTCCAAATCCCTCAGGTATTCTTCATGGAGGGTCAAGGGTGAATATTCTGAATGACCGGTCAGGTAAAATTCCCGGCCTCCCCGTGAAGAGACAATCGCCACACCGGCCTCCCGGGATTCAGACAGGACGGAGAGTTCCGGGATACCGGTTAAATCAACATCAGCAAGGGTCGTGTGCCGGCTGTGCGGAATATAAAACTCATCATCAAATCCCCTGAATAACGGATGCCTTTTATGGGTAGCGGTATGCTTAAAA
>CAZJKM010000090.1:0-11528 GCA_964546645.1 uncultured Sphingobacteriaceae bacterium | reverse complement strand
GTGTTATTTAAGACGATTGGCATTAATCTTAAAAGGCCTGTTTTTATTTAGGGGGCATTCACCTCCCATACTGATCTGTTACTTCTTTTCAAATTTACTGCAATAGAATGGGCTAGCATAAAAACTGAATGATTACGGCTTCCATAGGCTTTGTATACACCTTGTCCGCACATCCGGAATAGTTGAAAGTTGTTTATAGCCCCAATTAATGAAGGTTAACCGACCAACCTACGCAAATCATCCGTAAAATGTTTCGTAATTTTCCCCATCAAGTCTACAACAGAGGGGCCGTCTCAAAAATAACGAGACGGCCCCTCTTCTCTTTTTTATACCAAGCTTTTGCTCAAACAAAGTGTATTGCGTACAGATACGCAATACAGAAGATGATAACGTCATTCAAGCATAAAGGTAACGATATTGGATAACAGGCGAAACAAAGTTGTTTGCCTTACCCTATCCGGTAATACCAAATTAAATTAATTTTTTTGTAATTTAGCTATTAACCAATGATTGGTGCCAAAAACAGGTTATGTATGAATCAAATATGGATAAAAGCTTTTTTTATACTATTGTTTATCGGCACAGCCGGCACTATAGCACGGTCACAGCAATTAAAGCCCGGCTTTCAAAAAAAAGAGTTTAAAGAGTTGATGCTTATATCGGCGAGGACAACAGCCGATTCCGTGTATTACAGTAAATTTCCCGAACCGGCGTACTTCAGGATGATATATCAGTCGAAACCGATTGGTTTGGACAACCTTTGGGACTTGTGGGTAGCGGACAATAAGGTAGCGGCTATCAGCATACGGGGTACCACCCGGAAAGCAGAGAGCTGGCTGGCGAATTTGTACGCGGCAATGGTGCCAGCAAAAGGTCGTTTACAACTCAATGGTGCTGATATATTTACTTATAACCTGGCATCAGATTCCAATGCTGCGGTACATGTAGGATGGTTACTGAGCACCGCATACTTATCAAAGGAAATCGTGCCCAAAATACAGGAACTCTATGAACTGGGCTACAAAGATTTCCTGATTGTGGGACATAGCCAAGGAGGGGGCATTTCGTTTCTGCTGACCTCTTACCTTTACCAACTGCAACAAGACGGCGTCATTCCTAAGAATATTCGCTTTAAAACGTATTGTTCTGCAGCACCCAAGCCCGGCAATTTATATTATGCCTATGACTATGAAGCCAAGACCCAAGGAGGGTGGGCTTTCAATGTGGTCAATACTGCAGACTGGGTCCCCGAAGTGCCGATGTCCATCCAAACACTAAAAGATTTCAATACAGTCAATCCTTTTGTCAATGCAGAGATGATGATTAAAAAGCAAAAATTCCTGAAAAGGCTGGCACTGAAACAAGTGTATAACAAACTGAGCAGGCCGACACTCCGTGCCCAGAAAAATTACGAGAAATACCTGGGCAAAATGACGTCTAAGATGGTGCAGGAACAAGTTGAAGGCTATATCCCTCCCTTGTATTATAATAGCAACCATTATGTGCGTACCGGAAGGACCATCGTTCTTCTGCCGGATGAAGACTATTACAAATACTATCCCGACAATACAACGGAGATATTCATCCACCACCTGCACGCTCCTTACCTTCTTTTGCTGGAACAGCTCGACGAAACCGTGCATTGAAACAATGGCAACAGTTACCTGCTTTCTATATCATAGACCCTATTTTGCCCGTTCAAAAGGGTGTGTCTCCGATTCAAAAAAGTGCATCGTTAAACACCTAAGCTGATCATCCCATTGCACATGAAACGAAAAAAAAACAATCACATGTTAGAGAAAAACATAACTTTGGATAAGAAGATTTGTGAAAAACCCGGATTGTTTAAGAAATGTTGTAAGGAATGAGGAGATTTTCGCCCAATTCATTAGTCAGAACACTCCTTTATCTGTTTACTGTGGGTACTATGCCGATGACAATGGCCCAGTCATATGAACAGCTTCGCGAGACGATGGTCCGCGAGCAGCTGGAAGCACGAGGAATCGCCCATCGTTCCACCCTTGATGCCATGCGCAAAATTCCGCGGCACTTATTTGTCCCGGCACTGCAGCGAAACCGGGCTTACGATGACATGCCCCTGCCGATCGGCTACGGACAGACAATATCCCAGCCTTTCATGGTTGCAACCATGACCGAGTTGCTCCGCCCCAAGCCGGGAGACCGTATACTGGAAATCGGCGCGGGTTCAGGATACCAGGCTGCAGTATTAGCTAAAATTGTCAAAGAAGTATACACCATAGAAATTGTCCGGGAACTGGGAGAACAAACCGGTCGGCTGCTTAAAGAACTGGGATACGATAACATCCACCTGATCATTGGCGATGGATACAACGGCTTGGAAGAAAAAGCCCCATTCGATGCCATTATTGTTACGGCGGCCCCCGAAAACATCCCTCCACCGCTGATCGCCCAACTGAAAGAGGGCGGCCGGATGGTGATACCCGTAGGAGAACCTTCCACCATACAAACACTGATGCTGGTAGAGAAGCGGAACGGAAAAATCCGGAAAACCCATCTTTCGCCCGTCCGCTTTGTGCCATTTACCCGCCAAAAAGACAATCCATAAGAGCCATTTATTATCGGCCGTCCCGGAACCGCATCAGATCGTCCACGGAAAAAAACAAGCCGATGGTTGTGATGTTATCGCTATGGTTCCAAGCAATATCTTTCATCGGGTTGCTCCATACATGCTGGAACTGGAACTTGATAAACTTATAACCGCCACGAATGGTGAGTGCCGGCTCAAAGAAAAAGGTTCGCCCATCTTCAATATTCGTCAGGTTGCGGTCCTCCAGATAACTTTCCGGCATTCCTTTCGGATCGAGGTTACTGAACTTCATACCAGAGATGCGACCATGCAGACCCAAGTCTGCAAACGGCGTCCGCAGGCTGAATCCGGGTTGTACAAACAACCGGTTTACGTCCAAATTGACATCGCTTTTCAGGCTGCCGCCACCGAATCCGGCATAAGCATCCGCAACCAATGTCATCCCCTCCCGGATCCGGTATACGGGATAATAACCCCCGACACCTATTTCAAGAAGTGAGGCGGAAGCATCCACACGGCCGGTACTCGGGTCCGGATCATTCTGTATGTTATAGCCGTAACCGCTGTATCCACCAATGATGCCAACATAATTAACCGGCGAATACGCCGCCTGTACATTCACTACATGGTTCTTAGCTACGCTGCCGTTTACGTCATCATCACCCCACGTACCGTTCACCACCACATTCAGGTCATTCTTTTCCGTCAGCATCGGTGCATTTACTGAATTGGGCTGATAATAGTAGCGGCTGCATCCTGTTAACAGAAAAACAGCCGAAAGGAAAAATAGTAGTCTCATGTTTTGCTTTTTAGTATACCTATTCGGCATGATGTTCTTACCGAAGAAAGCAAAAACCGGGCCTTTGTTGAAAATCATTCCCCGCTTTTTCCGCGTACATTGAGAAGAATGAGGGTGGTGTGCGGAATGCCCAGTGTGGTGCCGGGCCGGATATCCAGCCACTTTTCCAGATAACCATCAATAATGCTGTTAAGTATTTTACGACGCGACTCTTCAAACTCCGGCATCACATTAAACTTACCCAGATGCACGTTTCTTTTGTCATCCACCAGTACGGAAAACGTATGTGAAAAATCTTTGTACGCATTCTTTATGTCGATCTGGAACTCCGGATACAGATAGGCATAAGCGGCCGATTTACCGATACGCTCCGCTTCGTCCGGTTCCCTGCGTTTTACAATGATGTTCGGATTTTTGCTGATCAGCTGCACCGGTTGCCGCGCGGAGAAGGCACTGTCAATGTTTTTGGGATTCCGGTTGGCACGACCCGCTTTCCACTGTATAAACAGGGTATCGATGCGCCGGGGCTTCCGCAATTCCTCCACGCTGGTTTTCAGGGTATCACGGATATAATGCCCGGAGTAAAGTTTCATGTATACATTGGAACGCGCTTCTTTTACCCGAAGGTTCTGCACGGTCAGCCGCTGCAGCAGGAGACTGTCTTTTTCCAGACTCCGCACCCGGAACCACTCCCGTCCGAAGTGGAAGATGGAGTCGTGGTCAAAGTAAATAGGGTAACCAAGCATCGCGCCGCTGTCCGGACTGTAAATAAGCACCGAATCATTGTTCACAAAATTGACATGCCATTGTGGCTCCTGTTCAAACCCGATGGTATCAAAGGCCAGTCCATTATCAAATGAGCGCCGAACCTCAAAAAAGTCGGTGCCGGCGATCGGTTCAAAAAGAGGCCGGTCCGGATCGGGTGTTCCTGGGTTCGAGGCCGGCTGCCGCTGGGTACAAGCCGCCATCAGGATTACTCCCAGCACCATAGCCGTGCCCATACACCTTGTCGTGACGATTTGCTGCATAAACGGCGTGCAAGATACACATTCTGTCCGAACATACTAAACAACGCGGCCCATAACGGGGTCCGTATAGCTTTCCTTGCCGGTTTCAACCCGGCCGGCGTATTGTTTAAGGAAGGCCGGGTATCCTTTCGCCCGGAGGGAGACCACATACCAGCCAAAGGATTGTTTTAAGTTAACCGGCAGGTCGAGATGGCTTCCGGGCAGGATCTCTTGCTCCCTGGTCACCGGTTTTCCCATGGATTCATCGGTCAGTTCAAGGACGATCCGTTTTTCCGGGTCATTATTATACACACTCAGTAACACATTTCCGCTCAACGCCGCCGGTTGGCCTTGTGCGTACTCATAGTGGCAATAGACAGACAGGGGAGGGTCCTGCCTGCTGCCGGTAAATTCCCTGAAAAAGCCGTTAGGCCCGTATACACGCAGGTGATAGCTGCCGTGCTGAAACGCTTCCATATCCCAGCTGTCGGATAATTCATCTCCCGGGGCTACTGCATATTGCCGGTTCTGCATGGTCTGGTATCCGCCTTCCCGGCCTTCCTCCCGGTAAGCAACCGGAGTGTACACGGCAAAAGGAGCACCGGCGGCACGGGCACCAAAAAGATCGCGACCGGCTTTCAGTACCAGTTCAACTGTTTTTCCCCCGGATCCGGGGTTGCTGTCCGCAAACAGCTCGTAGGGGAGGGCGCAGGATGGCCGGACACCTTTCTCCTGTTCAGGAAGGGTCCATTCCTCCGGACGGGACATCTTTCCCTTCGCTATTTCAGCAGGGAGAATCTCCCGGAAGGCATCCGGATCCTGCCGGAATTGGGCATTGTAAATGGATTCAACAAACGGCTCTTTCTTCAGGAAATGGTCAGCGTCCATTTTATCCGGCTGATAGGCAGCAAAAACGGACGTCAGATCGCCACATACGGTACGCCGCCAGGCACTGATATTATCCTCTCTGATCTCTTTGCCGGATTTCCTGCTGAGAAACTTTTCCAGGAACTGCAGACTGGACGTATGGTCAAAAACCTGCGAATTGACCCTGCCGCCACGGCTCCAGGGGGAGGCAATGATCATCGGAACACGGTAGCCGAGGCCGATCTGCCCGCCACGGGCGTCTTTCGCACTGATCCCGAATGATAATTCCTGCTCCAGCGGGATGTATTCGATGGCAGGGTCTATACCTGCCGATACTTTTCCGGCATTTTCTCTCGTCGGATCGGGGGATACGAACGGCGGGATATGGTCAAAATATCCATCGTTCTCGTCATACGTAAGGATAAAAATGGTTTTTTTCCATACTTCCGGATTTTGGGTCAGGATATCGAGCACTTCAGAGACATACCACGCGCCGTACCACGGAGAACTGGGATGATCTGAAAAACGCGCAGGAGGCACGATCCAGGAAACGGCAGGCAGCTTTCCTTCCCGTACATCTGCCCGGAAACGGTGCAGAATATCGCCTTTAGGGAGCGTCATGCTGCGTTCAGTGTTCCCGTCCATGAATTGCATTTCTGTGATCAGGCGATAATCCGGGTCTTCTTTATTGGTGGTAAACGCCTTTTCATACAGGTTCTTTTCGCGTGGAGAGAGACGGGAAAAATTTGCTTCCGTCCATATCGAAAGTTCTTCGTTCGCCGAAATAAGAGCATTCCGTTTGTTAACTAAGTCCTTGTTAAGTTTTTCTAAGTCCTTACTTCCCGTTACTGAGCCGTTCAGTTTTTGTTCAATTTCCCTGATCTCGGTAGGTAGCGTTTCAACCTGTTGTTGCAGGCTTTTCACATACCGGTCTGAAAATTTTACGTTAAACTGCTTGTAGTACTCCAGCGGATTGCAGGTAAAGTTCGTAAGCCACGACCGCTCGTCCGCTTCATAACCGCCGCCGCAGGTCAGGTCATTCTGATAGATGCGCCAGGAAATATCGTTATCCTCCAGGCGTTCGGGGAAAGTACGCCAAAGAGCTTCGCCGAATGCCAGATCGTTACGGATACGGGCCCGCGACGCCGGGTGCTGCTCATTCCGGATCGTGCCCGTCCAGAGATAATGCCGGTTTGGCCAGGTGCTGGTCAAAGCAGAGCAGAAGTTCTGGTCGCATATGGTAAATGCATCGGCCATGGCATAGTTGAAAGGAAGGTCGTTCCGGTTGTGATAGCCCATGGTGAGCGGCATGGATGCATATTTTTCATTTCTGTGGGCACAGGCGTTCAGCCATTCATCGTGCAGCCCTTTATGATACGCATCGGTCTGGGATGCACGCGAATGGGGTAAACTGCCCATCCAAGTTGCTTTCGTATCGCGGATATTCAATCGAAACGGGGCAAATGTTTTGCCGGCTTTATTCGTCTGGTACCATACGGGGTTGCCATTGGCCAGCCGGAATGCACGGGGATCATTGAACCCCCTGACGCCCTGCAATGAACCAAAGCAATGATCAAATGATCGGTTTTCCTGCATCAGGATTACCACATGCTCCGCATCCAGGTACGTGCTGCCTGGTGCCGGATTGATCGCCAGTGCACGCTGTATAGAGGGTGGTATAATCCCTGATAATCCGGCAACACCGGATAACAGCATCGTACTCTTTATAAATTCGCGTCTTGACCTCATCCCATTCAGACTTTATTTAACCTTTTTGATGGTAAAAGAGATCCCCGTTCCGTAGTGCTAAATCATAAAATACGGAATCAGATCGGGAATCATCGATAAAGATACGATAATGGCACCTATTTTACCACATCTCAGCGTAGGCAATCAGGGGATTGCTTATCAGGTACACTACTATGACAACTACTTTTTTGCACAGGCATACAAAGATCCGTTCGGAGTGCATCCGAAATACCGATCGGGCGGCCCCCGGGCAGATCATGTTGATTGCTTCTAAGCAGGAAGCTATCAACTTCAGCCGATTGTTGATCAACATGCGGTTGTTATGTGCTTCATTCCGCCGGGGGTTGACCAACCGCCGGGATTGTTGATCAGCTTCCTGGGATTGTTGATCAACATATGGTCAAAAGCAGTTAATAGCTGAGCTATGCTGATACACACCCGCCGGTTGTTGATCAACAACCGGCGGGTGTTTGTCATAAATCCATAAAAGGTTCAACCACCTGGCTATTGCTGACAAACTTCTGGCAAAAAGCAATCAACATCCGTACGGAATGTATTGCATTTTTCAGGACAAGCCGCCCTTTTTCCGGAAAAAGATGCTTAACACAGCTACCAAAACAAAAATACAGTTTGTCGACGATGGCGCTGCCCGGAAAGCAACTTATGGCCCGGTGAAGGGATTACTTCGTCTGCTGAAGGGTTTCCCTAAACAGCCCTTTTTTAAGATATTTAAGTACTTCCTCAATAACGCGCTAAAAAAGAAACCCCTGCCAATGGCAGAGGTTTTCTTTAGTCGGGATGGCCAGATTCGAACTGACGACCTCCAGCACCCCATGCTGGCGCGATACCGGGCTACGCTACATCCCGAGTTTTTTTCAGGGCTACAAAGGTAGTAAAAAATACATATCGCCCGAAATTTATTGTATGTTTGCTGCCTATCAATGATATGGCACAGCAAAAAATACATTTCTTTTCAGAGGATATTACGTTTAACCTGAAACAAAAAACGTCTGTTCGTCAGTGGATTAAAGATGCGATCAGGGAAGAAGGATTTAAAATAACAGGAGAACTGAATTTTATTTTTTGCTCCGATGCTTACCTGTTGGCGATGAACCGTGAATACCTGGACCACCAAACGTATACGGACATTATCACCTTTGATAATAGTGAGGTGGACGACGGTATTATTTCCGGGGACATTTTTATCAGCGTGCACCGCGTGAATGAAAACGCCCTCAAATTCGGTGTCACTGACCGGGACGAACTGCACCGGGTAATGATACACGGCGTACTGCACCTGTGCGGGTACAGGGATAAAAGCCAAACCGAAAAGGTGGAAATGACGGACAAGGAGAATCATTATCTGGCGAAACGGGCGATATAATACCTTTACTTTTAAGACCTTTTAACATTTAAATTATGTATGCTACGTGCCGAATTGTGTACTTTTGTAAAATTTTCCGGAATAATGGAACAACGCACAGCAATCGTATTCGGCGCGACCGGACTGATCGGCAGCCACCTTCTGAACAGGTTGCTCGCGGATGATTCGTTTTCTGCCGTGAAAGCCGTCGTAAGACGTCCGCTTCCCTTGCAGCATTTAAAACTGGAGCAGATCATCGGAGATTACGACTCACTGTCTGGGCAGCAGGACAAGCTGTGTGCAGATATCGTATACTGCTGTATCGGAACCACCCGTAAAAAAACACCTGATAAAAAAGCTTATTACCAGGTGGACCATGATTACCCGGTGCTTGCAGGCAGGCTAATGAAAGACCGGGGTGCCTCACAATTTCATCTTGTTTCAGCGATCAGCGCCGATGAAACATCGGGTAATTTTTATCTGAGGATGAAAGGCGAAACAGAACGTGACCTTCGCGCCATGAAATACGAAAGCCTGTATATATACCGACCCTCGCTGTTGACCGGACACCGGAGCGAAGGCCGACCGGCCGAATCCCTCGCTGTCCCGATTATGGCTATAATAAACCCGTTGCTGATGGGTAGTCTGAAAAAATTCAGAAGTATCCCTGCCGTTGCAGTGGCAGATACGATGATACGTAAGTCTAAAACCCCACACAAGGGAATATTTATTGTTGAATATCAGTCTTTTAAAGAAAGATCGTGAGTATTTTATCCACAGAGAAGGTAGGTCACTCATACAGTGACCATTGGTTGTTCCGGGATTTGCATTTCGCTCTCGGACAGGGTAGTCGCGTGGCATTGGTGGGTATCAACGGAACCGGAAAATCTTCCCTTTTAAAAATACTGGCAGGTAAAGTCCAGCCAACGGAAGGAAAAGTCGTCACAACACGGGGGTTGCGCATCGGGTACCTGGACCAGGAACCGGAATTTGTCGGATTAAGCACCATCAGTGATTTTATTTATACTGCCGATAATGAGCAGCAACAGCTTATCCGGGTGTATGAAGAGCTGCTCAGCCAACCTGAACCGGATCAGCAGCAGCTACAGCGACTAACGAATCTGCTCAGCGAACGGAATGCCTGGGAATATGAGAATGCTATTAAGAATATTCTTTCCAGATTGGGGATACGGCATCTTTCGCAACGCATTGACACGCTATCGGGTGGACAACGGAAACGCCTGGCGTTAGCCAAATTGCTGATTGATGAGCCGGATGTATATATACTGGATGAGCCAACCAACCATCTGGATATCGAAACGATCGAATGGCTGGAAAAATTGCTGACGACTGGGCAAAAAACGGTTCTGCTGGTAAGTCACGACCGGTATTTTATGGATAACATCTGTCTGGAAATACGGGAGCTTGATCAAGGACGAATGTATGTTTATCAAGGTAAATATGATTACTTCCTGGAAAAGAAAGCTGAACGTGAAGCGGCAGACACCGTAATCGCTGAACGTGCCCGTAATCTGCTGAGGAGAGAATTAGAATGGATGCGCAGGCAACCGCAGGCACGCGGCACCAAGTCAAAAGCTCGCATCGATGCGTTTTATGACCTGGAAGAAAAATCAAAAGGACCACAACAAAAAGGGCTGGTCAGCCTCAGTATGAAGATCTCCCGGCAGGGGAACAAGATTATGGAACTGCACCATCTTTCCAAACAGTTTTCAGGAACAATCTGCATCGATGATTTTTCATATACTTTTAAAAAAGGTGACCGTATCGGATTAGCCGGACGGAACGGAACCGGAAAATCTACCCTGCTGAATATCATAGCCGGAAGACAGAACGCTGATGATGGCGATATTGTCGTCGGAGAAACAACCGTAATCGGCTATTATGAACAAACGGGGTTGGCGATAAAAGATACAGATCGGGTAATCGACGTTGTCACGGACGTGGCGGAATATATACAGATGGCAAACGGAGAAACAATCACCGCGTCTCAACTACTACTGCATTTTCTGTTCCCGCCAGAGAAACAATACGGTTTGGTAAACAAGCTGAGCGGGGGAGAGCGAAAAAGATTACAGCTGATGCGGGTATTGATGAAAAACCCCAATCTGCTTATTCTTGATGAGCCTGCTAACGACTTGGACATCGATACACTGAATGTGCTGGAGGATTTTTTAACCCACTACCCGGGTGTACTCTTACTTGTTTCCCATGATCGCTATCTGCTGGATAAATTGACGGATCAGCTATTTGTTTTTGAGGAAGAAGGAAAAATACGTATCTATAACGGGAATTATACGGATTACAAAGCAGAAAAAGAAGCATTGATCCAGCAGAAAAAACCAGAAAAGGTTGCTTTTGCCGGTCAAGAGAATCCCGTCAGAAAAAAATTAAGCTTTAAAGAGCAACGTGAGCTGGAAGGATTGGAAACGGATATTTCCGGCCTGGAAGGAAAAATTGCCGAAAAAATGCGTGAAATGAATGCAATAACTGATCATGAGCAATTAATAGCGCTGGGTGCAGATATAGAAAATTTACAACAACGATTGGATGATAAATCCGAACGCTGGATGGAACTTAGTGAACTGGTATAACGTTCCACGTGGAACTTTTTGTTTAAATTAATAGCCCACGTTTCACGTGGAACAAAAATATGTTTAAAAAATATAATGTCATTGTAGTAGGTGCCGGACACGCCGGTTGTGAAGCTGCCGCTGCCGCTGCCAATATGGGTTCGTCCGTACTACTCATTACTATGAATATGGGAACGATTGCTCAAATGAGTTGTAACCCGGCGATGGGCGGCGTAGCAAAAGGACAGATCGTACGTGAAATAGATGCGATGGGTGGCTATTCTGGTATCATAGCGGATAAAACAACCATTCAATTCCGTATGCTGAATTTATCCAAAGGGCCTGCCATGTGGAGTCCGCGTACCCAAAACGATCGGATGCGTTTTGCAGAAGAATGGCGTCTGCAACTGGAACGGATGCCCAATATCGATTTTTGGCAGGATACTGTCAAGGAAATTGTTGTAAAAAACGGAAAGGCGGCCGGTGTTGTAACCTCTTTAGGTATATCCATCGAATCGGATGCCGTCATCCTTACCAATGGTACTTTCCTGAACGGCATCATACATATCGGCGAAAAAAAGAT